>CAZWZC010000006.1:0-28112 GCA_964638755.1 uncultured Aeromicrobium sp.
GTCGCTGCCGACGTGCGGGACGAGGCGGCTGTGACCGGCAACGCAACCAAGACAGTCGGCAAGAACGGCGCATTCCCGCTCGATGACTTCAAACGCATCATCGACATCAACCTGATCGGCACGTTCAACGTGATCCGCCTCGGCGCCGAGCGAATCTCCAAGCTCGAGCCCATCGGCGAGGAACGCGGCGTCATCATCAACACCGCTTCGGTCGCCGCGTACGACGGTCAGATCGGCCAGGCCGCCTACTCCGCGTCCAAGGGCGGGGTCGTCGGCATGACCCTGCCGATCGCGCGTGACCTTGCAGGCCTCAAGATCCGTGTCATGACGATCGCTCCGGGCTTGTTCAACACTCCCCTGCTGGCGATGCTGCCCGAAGACGCCAAGACCTCGCTGGGCAACCAGGTCCCGCACCCGAGCCGGCTCGGCGAGCCGGTCGAGTTCGGTGCCCTCGCTGCCCACATCGTTGCCAACCCGATGCTCAACGGTGAGGTCATCCGCCTGGACGGCGCGATCCGCATGGCGCCTCGATGAGAACAAAATTCACCGAGGCATTCGGGGTCGAGCACCCGATCGTCCAGGGCGGCATGCAGTGGGTCGGCGTCGCCGAGCTCGTCGCCGCCGTGGCAGACGCGGGCGGGCTGGGAATGCTCACCGCGCTCACCCAGCCGACGCCTGGCGACCTTGCCAAGGAGATCGCCCGTACGCGCGATCTCACCGACAAGCCATTCGGCGTCAACCTGACGATCCTGCCGAGCATCAACCCGCCACCGTATGACGAGTACCGCAAGGTCATAGTCGACGAGGGCATCAAGATCGTCGAAACCGCTGGCTCCAACCCCGGCCCGCACATGCAGCAGTTCCACGACGCCGGCATCAAGGTGCTCCACAAGTGCACCAGCGTGCGGCATGCCATCAAGGCACAGGGTCTGGGCGTCGACGGCATCAGCATCGACGGCTTCGAGTGCGCCGGCCACCCCGGTGAGGACGACATCCCCGGACTCGTGCTGATCCCGGCCGCAGCCAAGCACATCACGATCCCGATGATCGCCTCCGGTGGATTCGCCGATGCTCGCGGACTCGTCGCGGCGCTGGCCCTCGGCGCCGACGGCATCAACATGGGTACGCGTTTCATGTGCACCACCGAGTCTCCGATCCACCACAACATCAAACAGGCGATCGTTGATGCCACCGAGCGCGACACCGAGCTGATCTTCCGACCGTTGCGCAACACCGCCCGCGTCGCCAGCAACGCGGTCAGCCGCGAGGTCGTCGAGATCCTCAACGACGGAGGCCAGTTCGAGCAGGTGCAGGACCTCGTCTCGGGCAAGCGCGGCAAAACCGTCTACGAGCTGGGCGATCCCGAGGCTGGCGTCTGGTCGGTCGGCACCTGTCAGGGCCTGATTGACGACATCCCCGATGCTGGCGATCTGATCGCACGCATCATGACCGAGACCGACGAGATCATCGGACGTCTCGGGGCGATGGCGAGCTGACCATGGCCGCAACCCGCTTGATGGGCACCGAAGAGTCAGAGCAGTTGATTGCCCTGACCCGCGAGATCGTCGCCAAGGAACTGGCTCCGAGGGCGGCTGAAGCCGAGGCGTCGGCGCAGTTCCCTCGCGAGGTGTTCCGCACTTTGGGTCGGGCCGGTCTGTTGTCACTGCCCTATCCGGAAGAATTCGGCGGAGGTGGGCAGCCGTACGAGGTCTACCTGCAGGTGCTTGAGGAGATCGGTTCGGTCTGGGCGTCGATCGGTGTCGGCACCTCGGTGCATGCGCTGTCGTGCTTCGGACTGTTCACCGTCGGCACCGACCAACAGAAACAGGACTGGCTGCCCGAGATGCTGTCGGGTGAACAGCTCGGCGCGTACTGCCTCTCGGAGTCACACGCCGGCTCCGACCCGGCAGCGATGCATACGAAGGCCATGCGTGAAGGTGACACATACGTCATCAACGGCGCCAAGGCGTGGACGACGCACGGCGGTCACGCCGACTTCTACAAGGTCATGGCTCGCACCTCTGATGACGGAGGACGCGGCATCTCATGCTTCCTCGTGCCCGCTGACACCGAAGGACTGACCGCCGACACCCCTGAGCAGAAGATGGGCCTGATGGGCTCGACAACCGCGACGATGCTGTTCGACAACGTACGCATCCCGGTCGAGCGGCGACTCGGCGATGAAGGCCAAGGGCTCCCGATTGCCCTGGCCGGGCTGGACGCCGGACGACTCGGTATCGCCGCCGTCGCGACGGGCCTCGCCCAGGGCGCACTCGATGCGGCCGTCACCTACGCCAAGGAACGCGAGACGTTCGGCAAGGCGATCATCGACCATCAAGGGCTTGGCTTCGTGCTTGCCGACATGGCCGCCGCCGTCGAGTCGGGACGCGCGACGTACCTCGCCGCTGCACGGCGCAAGGACGCCGGGCTCCCCTACGGTCGCCAGGCGTCGATCGCCAAGCTCGTCTGCACCGACAACGCCATGAAGGTCACCACGGACGCCGTGCAGGTGCTCGGCGGTGCCGGCTACACGCGCGACTTCCCGGTCGAGCGCTACATGCGCGAAGCCAAGGTCATGCAGATCTTCGAAGGCACCAACCAGATCCAGCGTCTCGTCATCAGCCGCGACCTCGCCCGCTGAAAGGCCCACGAACCTAGGCCCTCCGACCCTGCCTCCGTCGTCCGTCCAGCCGTATGTTCGGGATATGAAAGCACTCGTCTATCAAGGCCCCGACAAGATCGACTGGACCGATGTCCCCGATCCTGTGATTCTCAAGCCGACCGATGCCATCGTGCAGATCGAGACCACCACGATCTGCGGCACCGATCTCCACATCATCAAGGGCGACGTACCCGCCGTGACACCAGGCCGCATCCTCGGTCACGAAGGTGTGGGTGTGATCACCGAGCTCGGCAGCTCTGTCACGGATCTGGCCGTCGGCGACCGGGTCGTGATCTCCTGCGTCAGCGCCTGCGGACATTGCGAGTTCTGCAAGAAGGGACTCAATTCGCATTGCCTCGCCGACGAAGGCGCCAGTGGTATCGGCTGGATCCTCGGTCACCTGATCGATGGCACGCAGGCCGACTTCGTACGCATTCCATTCGCCGAGACGTCCCTCTACAAGCTGGACCCAAGCGTCACCGATGAACACGGCGTGCTGCTCAGCGACATCCTGCCCACCGGCTTTGAGATCGGCGTGCAATACGGCAACGTCGCCCCCGGAGATGTCGTCGCCGTCATCGGCGCAGGTCCTGTGGGCCTGTCGGTCATGGCCACCTCCAGCCTCTACGGAGCGGCCAAGGTCATCGCGATCGACATCGACCCGAACCGTGTCGACCAAGCCACCAAGTTCGGCGCCACCCATGGCGTGAGCTCGGCAGACAAGGACTGGAAAGACCAGGTTCTTGCGCTGACAGACGGACTCGGCGTTGATGTCGCGGTCGAGGCCGTTGGCATCGCCCACACCTTCGGGATGGCGACTGAGATCGTACGTCCGGGTGGACGCGTGGCGAACGTCGGCGTGCACGGCTCGCCAGCCGAGTTGCGACTGCAAGACCTCTGGATCTCCAACATCACGATCTCGATGGGCCTGGTCAACACCAACACGTTGCCGATGCTGCTCAAGCTCGTCGAGAGCAACAAGCTCGATGTCGAGGCCTTCATCAGCCACCACTTCGCGCTCGAGGACATCCTCGACGCGTACGACACCTTCGGGCGGGCGGCGGAGACCAAGGCGCTCAAGGTCATCCTCGACGCGTGACCGATAGTCCCAGGATGGGACTACGGCAGGTTGGAGAGCAGCAGGTCAGGCCAGACGCTGAGAGCAACCAGGCCCGAAGCGCCGAGGATGACGGTTGCCTTGGCAACGCGCACTGACACCGGCGGGGACGGGCTGACGTATGCCTCACCGTTGGGCTTGTCGACGAGCACCGCGACAAGCCGAAGGTAGTAGGCCAGGCCGAGCATCACGTTGGTCGCCATCACGACTGCGAGCCACGTGTGGTCCTCGTCAAGGACGGGACGCAGCACGATGTACTTGGTGACAAGGCCGATGATGGCCGGCGGGAACCCGGCGAGGGTCAGCGCGGCGAAACCAAGAGCCGCTCCCATCCACGGATCGCTGCGTGCCAGCCCGGCCAGCTCGTCAAAGCTGGTGCTGCCTCGCATCCGTACGACAACGGCCAGGGCACCGAACGCAACCAGGTTGGCGAGAACGTAAACCGCGAGGTACTGCACCGGCGCATCCAGTCCGTCGGTCGCAAACAACGCCGCCGCCGGTGCAAGCAGGAATCCAGCCTGCGCGATTGACGACCAGGCCAGCAGGCCGACCGCATCACGTTGCCGCAGGGCGCCGAGGTTTCCGACGGTCATCGTGATCGCAGCGACGACCGCGACGAGCGGTTGCCACGTGTCATAGGTCGCGGGCAGCGCTTCGGCAAGCAGGATCAGCACGGCACCGAGGGCAGCGGCCTTTGACACCGTCGACAGGTAACCGGCGATCATGACGGACGCCCCCGCATAGGTGTCGGGGATCCAGACGTGGAACGGCACTGCACCAAGCTTGAACAGCAGCCCCACGACAGTCAGCACGACCGCGACAGCGACGACGTCGTCGGCGAAACTGGTTGCCTTGAGAGCCTCCTGCATCTCGGCGTAGCGCAGCGTGCCGGTGATGCCATAGAGCAGCGAGATGCCCATCAGCGTGACCGCCGTCGACACCACTGAGGCGAGGAAGAACGTCCACGCCGAACGGATCGCCACGCGGTCGCCCTGGCGCAAGCCGACGAGCGCGATCGACGGCAGCGAGAGCAGCTCGAACGCGACGACCAGGGTCACGAGGTCGCGCGCAGACAACATCAGGAGCCCGCCAGCGGCCGAGCTCAGCAGCAGGAAGTGGTATTCCCCCGGCGGCATGGCGTTCTCAAAGTTCATGACGTTGGAGGCCAGGACGACGAGAAGAGTACCGGCGAGCACGATCAGTGACAACGCAAACGTGTAGGAATCAGGACCGTCCGTACGAAACAGCTCTACACCTGCAAGGACCGTCGCAAAGGTCGACGGCAGGCCGGAGCCGAGCCACGTGCGCCGCGGGAAGAACGCGTCGACAAGCAGCGCAATCACCGCACCAACGGCGAGAATCGTTGCGGGGCCCACCGCGTCCCAGTCGACAGGAATCATCGGACCACACCTGAGTCATAGAGTCCGAGGAGCAGACCAGGTGAAACACCGAGGACGACGATCGCCGAGGCAAGTACACCCATCACCAGCGCCTCGCCGCGGTTGAGGTCGCGATCGCCTTCATGCGGCACCGGCTCACCCTGAGCGATGAGTCGGATGGCGCGCACGAAGTACGCAGTCGTGAGCGCGACGCCGAGCACGGCGACACCAAACAGGATCCACGCCAGAGGTTGGCCGAGCGTGTCGCCGGCCTCGTACGTGGCCCGCAACGCCAGCAGCTCACCCCAGAATCCGGCGAGACCCGGCAGCCCGAGACTGGCGATGGCCGCAAACACGAACGCCACTGCCAGCCACGGGGTGCGCGCATAGAGACCGCGACCGATCTTGCCCATCGAGGCGCTGCCGAAACGCTCCTTCATCGAGCCGGCGGCAAAGAACAGCAGGCCGGTGATCAGTCCATGGACCACCGAGGCGAAGACCGCTGCGGCGACGCCGAGGTCGCCGAGCGTCGCAAGTGCCAGGACGACGAAACCCATGTGACCGATGCTCGAGTAGGCGATGAGCCTCTTGAGGTCATCCTGTGCGTAGCAGGCCAGGGCCGACCAGACGATGCCCACCGTGCCGGCAACTGCGAGCCATGGCGCAGCGTCGCCGATTCGATCGAGTCGCAGCGCAAGGAAGATCAGCCCATACGTGCCGAGCTTGAGGAACACCCCGGCGAGAAGCACTGAGCCGACAGTCGGAGCCTTGCTGTGCGCGTCAGGGAGCCAGGTGTGCAGCGGCACCAGCGGCGTCTTGACGGCGAAGCCGAGACAGATCACAACGACGGCGACAAGCGAGCCAGACGAGATGTCCTCGATCTGCAAGGAGCTTGAGTCGAGCGCCACGATGATGATGCCGACCAGCAGGATGGCCGATCCGGTGACGGTGAACAGCAGAAACCGAGTGGCGGCCCGGCGGCGCCCTGCCGGGTCAGCAGGATCGCCCCACAGGGCGATGACGAACCACATCGGGATCAACGCGAGCTCGAAGAACACAAAAAACAGCAACAGATCGAGCGAGCTGAACACGCCCAGAGCGGCCGCGGTGACTATCAACACCAGTCCGACCAGGGTCGGCGAAGTGCCGTCGGCGACCAGCCACACGCAGCAGAGCAGACCCAGCAGGGCGGTCATCAGCAGAAATGGCCACGAGATGTACGTGACCCCGAGGTGCAGGCGGGCGTGGAGCGGCTCGATCCACGAGACGTCGACTTCCCCGGAGACCTGCGTGCGGCCCTCCCAGACCAGTGCAAACAGCACCAGTGACGAAGCCATCGCAGCGCTTGCGAGGAGCGCGGCAAACCGGCCGGTCACCGCCGTACGAAGCAACAGCAACACGATGCCGACTCCGAACGGGACGACGAGTGCCGCGACGATCATGTCCAGATCACCGCCGCCGCGACCAGGACAACGATGCCCACCGCCATCACCGTCGCATAGCGCTGAACATTGCGGGACTGGACGAGGTCGAGCAGGCGCGAGGCGAGTTGCGCGCCGGCGGCCGCTCCATCGGGGTAGGTGTCGACACCATCACGATCGAGGTTGACGACGATCCGCGATGCCTCACGCGTGAGGACCGGGATCCACCGCGAGTAGGGCACATCGAGACCCAGCTCACGAGTGAGCAGCGGCGCCTCGATGTCGAACTCGCCTCGGCTGCGCCACGCGTACACAACGACACCCGTGGCGACGACAGCGATCGCTGTCGAGAGAAGCCCGAAACCAACGTGGAACGGCTGACCGATCGAGAGCGCAAGGGTCGCGATGGCCAGTACGACGACCGGTCCCAGCATCGTGCGTGTCGCCTCATGGCCTTCCTTCGCGGGGCCGAAGAACGCCATGAGCCAGAGCCGGACCGCATACACAGCCGTCACGAACGTCGTCGCGAGTGCGACGTAAAAGACGACCTGTCCTACCAAGGCCGGCAATGCAGTGTCGCCCTGCGCCGCCTGCTCGAGCGCCGCAAGGATGCTGTCCTTGGTGAAGAAGCCGACAGTCGGGGCGAAACCAGCGAGCGCGGCAAAGCCGATCGTCATGCTCACGAATGTCACGGGCATGGAGCGACGTAGACCACCCATTGCCGACAGCGCGCTCGAACCGGCAGCGCGCATCAGGCACCCGCAGCCGAGGAACAGCAGAGCCTTGAAGGCGCCGTGCGACAAGAGGTGATCCGTTCCGGCATCGCGATCACCCGTGGCCAGGGCCGCAAACATGAAAGCGAGCTGGCTGACCGTGGACCAGGCCAGTGCACGCTTGAGGTCTGTCTGGGCCAGCGCACAGAGTGCTCCAAGCAACATCGTGACCGCGGCAATGATCGCGAGCAATGTCATGACCAGTTGCGATGCCTCAAAGATCGGCAACATTCGCGCGACGAGATAGACGCCAGCGGCCACCATCGTCGCCGCATGGATCAATGCCGTGATCGGCGTCGGACCGGGCATCGCGTCAGGCAGCCACGTATGCAGCGGGAACTGCGCCGATTTGCCCACGACAGCCACGAGCAGAAGCAGTCCGATGGCCGTGGCATTTTTGGGTGTCTGGTCCACTACTTCGCTGATGCGATAGGTGCCGTACGTCCTACCGATCACGATGATGCCGACGAGTAGACCGAGGTCGGCGATACGGGTCATCAGGAATGCCTTGGCCGCACCGGAGCGGGCTTCAGACGTCTCCCACTCGTGCCCGATCAACAGGTAGGAGCACAGGCCCATGACCTCCCAGCCGATCAACAGCACGAAGAAGTCGTCAGCAGCGACGACGGCGATCATGCCCAACAGAAACAGGATGATGATGAGCGCGTACGACCGGTAGCGCGGGTGATGTGCGAGGTAAGCGGTTGAGTAGATCTGCACGAGTAGCCCGACCCCGACGGCGAGCAGGAGCACCTGCGCAGCCAGCGAGTCGATGCGCACCGCCAGCGAGACGCCGAGCAGCGAGTTGCCCTTGACCCAGACCTCAGGGAAGCCAGTCGAGTCGCCGAGGTACGGGATCGACCACACCGCCACGACCGCAGCGAGAATCGCCGTGAGGAGTACGTAGATCCATTTGCTCATGACTCGACCCCGACCTGATCGACGTCGATCGTTCGAATGGCCCGGAACAGCGCAAGGATGATCGCCAGCCCCAGCCCGATCTCGGCTGCGGCGATGGCGATGGTGAACAGTGTCAGCGACTGGCCCGTATGGATCTCGTCACCGAGCCAGGCATCGAACGCCACCAGGTTGAGGTTGACGGCGTTGAGCATCAGCTCGACGCCGAGCAGCATCAACACGGCATTGCGGCGGGCGAGCACGCCGTAGAGGCCGATGCCGAACAGGGCAGCAGCAAGGACCAGCGGATAGAGCAGCGGCATCAGCGTTCGGACCCCGCCCGCGAAAGGACGATCGCGCCGATCAGCGCAGCGAGCAGCACGAGGCTGAGCACCTCGAACGCGAGCACCCAGTCGTTGAACAGCGCGTCGCCGATCGAACGCGCGGTGCCGATGTTGTTGCCACGGATGCGCTCACCTTTGAACCCAGCGAGGACCGTCGCACCGAGTCCTCCGGCAGCGACCACACCGAGCACTGCGGCAGTCCACCGGTTCGCGGTGACCTCAGCCGACGGCCCTGCTGCGGGTTGCCGCGTCATCATCAGCGCGAAGATCACCAGCACCACGATCGAGCCGACATACACCAGCACCTGCACCCATGCGACGAACTCAGCCGTCATCAGCACGAAGCAGCCGGCGACCGCGCCCAGGGTGACAGCGAGCCACAGCGCCGAGTGCACAAGCTGACCACTGGTCATCGCCAGCACGGCCGAGCCGACGGCCAGGACGGCAAAGACGAGGAACAGGATCTCGGTGGCGTTCACTCGGCACCTTTCTCCGCCTCGAGCGTTGCCTGGTACGAGGCGAGCTCCTTGGACTTCTCCGCGCCGGCGTCGAGTGCAGGCGGCGCGGGGACGGTCCACATCCATTCACGCAGCTTGTTCATGTCGTGGGTCAGGTCGACGATGTCACCCTCGGCGTACGCGAATTCCGGCGACCAGTGCAGCGCGTCGAACGGGCACACCTCGATACAGATCGAGCAGTACATACAGAGCGAGTAGTCGATGTCGAACGTGTCGAGCACGTTGATGCTGCGATCCTTGCCACCCTCGGTCGCTGCCGGGATGGTCTCCTTGTGCGAGTCGATGACAATGCACCATGACGGGCACTCGCGGGCGCAGAGCATGCACGACGTGCAGTTCTCCTCCTGCAGAGCGATGACTCCGCGGCTGCGCGGAGGTAGCTCCGGCTCGACGTCGGGGTAGTGCGCCGTCACGCTGCGACGCAGCATGTTGCGCATCGTCACCCGCAGACCCGTGAGCAAGCCCCGACCGAAAATTGGTTGGTCGAACATCTAGAGCACCACCACGAACGTCGTCACGGTGAGTTGCAGCAGCGCGAGAGGTACGAGGACCTTCCAGGCCAGCGAGTTGATCTGGTCCTCGCGCAGTCGGGGATATGCCACGCGGGCCCAGATCACGAGGAATGACACCGCGAAGATCTTGATCAACGACCACAACCACCCGAAGTCGTCTGACCACGGGCCGGCCCAGCCGCCGAGATAGAGCACCGTCGTCAGCGCAGCCAGCACCACGATGCCGGCGTACTCCGCCAGCAGGAACATTGCGAACCGCATGCCGCCGTATTCGGTGATCGGGCCCATCACCAGCTCGGCTTCCGCGAGAGGTGCGTCGAATGGCGGACGCTGCAGCTCAGCGAGTCCGGCAGTGAAGAACACGATCAGTCCGGGCAGCTGCACGATGAGCCACCACGGCTCCCATGCATCGGCGATCCCGATCAGCGACAGTGTCCCAGCCGCCATCGCGACACTGGCGGCGGCGAGCACCATCGGCAGCTCGTACGACATCAGCTGCGCGGCAACCCGCATGCCTCCGATGTAGGAGTACTTGTTGCCGCTGCCCAGTCCACCCATCAGCGAGCCGAGCACACCGACGCTCATTGCGGCGAGGACGAAGAAGAGGCCAACGTCTAGGTCGACGCCGATCAGGAAGGTCCCGCCGAAGAACGGGCCGAGCGGGATCGCGACCATCACCACGAGATAGGGCACCAACGCCACTGCAGGCGCAAGTCGGAACACCGATCCGTCGGCCGCGGCCGGCACGATACTTTCCTTCTGCACGAACTTCACCCCGTCAGCGATGAGCTGCGCCCAGCCATGGAATGCCCCGGCCTTCATCGGGCCGACCCGGCTCTGCATGTGCGCCATGGCCTTGTGCTCCATCTGACCGACGATCAGCGGCAAGCTCATGAACGCACCAAGCACCAGCACGCAGCGGAGCGCGACTTCAAGAAAGTCACTCATCGGCGACCTCAGGATCCACGCGCTCAGGTCCCCACTCGGACGGATCCGGTACGCCGGGCGGCTTGATGCGTCGGCGACCCGGCGAGTGCGTCGAGTCGGCGTCGCTCTCGCCCGGCTCCTTGGCCCCGGGCCACGCCTTGGCGACGCGAGAGGCCAGCACGAATTCCTTGCGCAGTGGATGTCCCTCGAACCCGTCGGGGAGCAGCAGCGGATCGAGCTCCAGACCGTCAGTGTCTGTCGAAGGGAAGTTGATGCCGAACATCTCGTGTGTCTCGCGCTCATGCCACGAAGCGCCCGCGTACAGGTCAGCGATCGACGCGACGGCGGGAGACTCTCGGCCGACGTACGTCACGAGCAACAGGTGATCGAGCACCTCGAGACGAGCCAGGTGCAGGACGAGCCGAAATCCCTCGGGGTGCTCGTCCACGGCAGAGAGCCAATCGAAGTACGTGTAGCCGTCGGCCTTGAGCGCGGCCACGGCATCATGCCACTGCGCGACGTCGACGACCCGGTGCGGCGGACCGAACGAGTTCTCGGCAAGGTTCACTCGCTTCGCTCGTTCATGCGGGCGGCTCGATCTTGGGGCTGAGCAGCGAGGTGGTTGAACGCTTGTAGCGATCGGCGAGGTTCTCGCCAGCGATCTGCTTCTGCAAGGTCACGATGCCGTTGAGCAGCGCCTCCGGCCGCGGCGGGCAGCCAGGCACGTACACGTCGACGGGGATGATCTGGTCGACGCCCTTGGTGACGCTGTAGGAGTCCCAGTAGGGGCCGCCGGAGTTGGCGCAGGAGCCAAAGCTGATGACGTACTTGGGCTCGGGCATCTGGTCGTACAAACGCTTGATTGCGGGCGCCATCTTGTCCGTGACGGTGCCGGAGACGACCATCAGGTCGGCTTGGCGCGGACCCATGGCAAACGGGATCACTCCGAGGCGGATGAAGTCGTGGCGCGACATGGATGTTGCGATGAATTCGATCGCGCAGCACGCGAGGCCGAAATTGAAAACCCACAGGGAGTACTTGCGTCCCCAGTTGAGGATGTAGCGCGCCGGCTTGGGCGCGATCGCCGTTCCGAGCCCGACGGTAGGCATGGGGAGGTGTACGAACTCTCCGTCTATGGCGTCCACGACAGAACCCCCTTGCGCCAGGCATAGACCAGCCCGACCACGATGATGCCGATGAAGATGCCCATCTCGATCGCAGCCGCCGTGCCGATGTCCTCGAGCACGACCGCCCATGGGAACAGGAACACCGCGTCGACCGCGAAGATCACGTAGAGGAACGCATAGACGAAGTAGCGGACATTGGACTGCGACCAGCCCTCGCCGATCGGGTCGACGCCGGATTCGTAGGTCACGGTCTTCTCGCGGGCGGCGACGCTGGGGCGGAACAATCGGTTGGCGCCGAGCATCCCCGCAGCCAGCGCGATGCCGACGAGGATGATGACGCCGACCGCCCTGTAGTCATTGAGGTAGGCGCCCATGGAGTGAGTCTAGGGAAGATCAAAGTCCCACGGCCGCAGTTGGGTGGGCTGGGTCATATTCCGTCCTCGATCTGCCACATCTGAGGGAGATTCGGACAACCTTCCAAGGCCGTCATTTGGTGCCCTGTTCACGGGCGTACGCTCAATCCGTGAATGACTCCCGCAGCGGTGTGCTGCTCGGCGCTGCGGCCTATCTGTGCTGGGGATTCTTCCCCCTCTACTGGCCTCTGCTCGAACCAGCGGGCTCGCTGGAGATTCTTGCGCATCGGGTCGTGTGGTCGCTGTTGTTCGTGCTGGCGGCGATCGCTCTCACCCGTCGCTGGCGGACGTTTCGCAGCATCGCCAGCGATCGTCGGATGATGGTCATCCTCACCTGCGCGTCGGTCGTCATCGCGTTCAACTGGGGCGGTTTCATCTACGGGGTCACCAACGGCCACGTCATCGAGACGTCGCTCGGCTACTTCATCAACCCACTTGTGACGGTGCTGTTGGGCGTGTTCGTCCTCAAGGAGACGCTGCGACCTGTGCAGTGGGGTGCCGTGGCGATCGGCTTCCTCGCTGTCGTGGTGCTGGCGGTTGACTACGGCCGCCCGCCATGGATCGCGCTGTTGGTGGCCTTCTCGTTTGCGACGTACGGGTTTCTCAAGAAGAAGGCCAACCTCGGTGCCTTCGAGGGTCTCGGCATGGAGACGCTGATCCTGGCGCCGGTGGCCTTGTCGTTCCTCATCGTCCTGGAGATCCGCAGCGACCTCGCGTTCGGACATGCCGGCGTCGGCAACGTACTGCTGCTGATAGGCACCGGGGTGGTCACCGCGATCCCGCTCTTGCTGTTCGGGGCCGCCGCCACTCGACTCACCCTCACCACGATCGGTCTGCTTCAGTATCTCGGCCCGATCCTGCAGTTCATCTTCGGTCTGTGGATCTTCGAGGAGGACATGAGCAGCGCCCGCTGGGTGGGGTTCATCCTGGTCTGGTTCGCGCTCGTCGTGTTCACCGTTGACAGCCTGCTAAACCGCCGCCGCACGCTCCGCCTCGCCGGTGAGATGGCGGCCCAAGTCTAGTCGGCGTCGCTGCACCGCCGCGCATGTGCTGACTCCGGTGACATCCGCTCCAAGCGCACAGACCGGCTTGCCAAAACGAGTTGGATCGGTTGAACCGCAACCGAATGCGCCTTCATTCAGTTCCGAAGTCACCGCTCATTAGGCGCTTACTAGTCAGCCGAGACGGGTGGCGACCGTGGTGCAGAGCGTCAGCAACGCCTCGCGAGCCGAATTGTCCGGCAGCGTGGCCAACAACGCCTGGGCAGCGTCGGTCTCGGCACGTACGTAGGCGCGCGCCTCGTCCATCGACGGGTGAGCCCGCAGCAACGAGATCGCCTCGGCGAGCTCATCGTCATCGGTGAGCGGCTTGGCCAGCAACGACCGCAGACGCTCGCTCTCAGAATCAGTCGTACGCAGCGCCAGCAACGTTGGAAGCGTGGGCACTCCTTCGCGGAGATCGGTGCCGGGTGTCTTGCCTGAGTCGCCGGTCTCGCTCGCAATGTCGATGATGTCGTCACTGAGCTGGAATGCGGCACCGATGCGCTCACCGAACTTCGTCAACGTCTCCTCGACTTCGAGCGGAGCACCCGCCATCTTGGCGCCGAGTCGGGCCGCGGTGGCGATCAGCGAGCCGGTCTTGTCGGCGACGACCGACAAGTAGTGCTCAAGCTGGTCGTCATTCTCAGACGGGCCGAGGGTCTCGCGGATCTGACCCTGCACAAGGCGAGAGAACGTACGGGCCTGGATGCGCACGCACTCCGGTCCGAGGTCCGAGACGAGGTCTGATGCCTGGGCGAAGAGGTAGTCGCCGACCAGGATCGCCACCGAGTTGCCCCAGCGCGAGTTGGCGCTCGGTGCACCCCGCCGCATCGCGGCTTCGTCCATCACGTCGTCGTGGTAGAGGGTCGCAAGGTGGGTGAGCTCGACGACGACTGCCGACCGCGGCACTTCGGGCTGCGCGGGGTCGCCGAACTCGGCCGCGAGCATCACCAGAAGTGGTCGGAACCGCTTGCCACCCGCGTTGAGGAGGTGTGCGGAAGCCTCGGCCACGAACGTGTCGGCGCTGTCGACCGCTTGCGCAAGCTGCCGTTCGATCTCGTCGATCCCCGCCTGCACGCGCGACTCGAGGGCGTCGTCAGTGAATGGGACACCCAGACTGGACACGCGAGAACTCCTCAGGAACGGTCAGCGCACGAACGCGCCAGCGTGCTGCGCAAGATCGAGAACCGGTCCGGGAAGAATACCCAAACCGATCGTCGCCAGCACGGCGAAACCGATCACCACGGTAGTCAGCATGCTCGGGACAGCGACCGTCGGCCCATCGCCGACCGGGTCGGTGAAGAACATCAGCACGATGACGCGTACGTAGAAGTACGCGGCAAGCGCACTGAGCAGCACCGCCAGGACAACCAGCTGCCAGACACCACCAGACCAGGCCGCGGTGAACACGGCCCACTTGCCGATGAAACCGGACGTCAACGGGATGCCGGCAAACGACAACATGAACAGCGCGAACGAGCCGGCGAGCAGCGGCGAGGTCTTGCCGAGTCCCGCCCACCTCGAAAGATGAGTTGTCTCACCGCCCGAGTTGCGCACGACGGTCACGATCGCGAACGCGCCGATCGAGGCAATGCCATAGACAGCGAGGTAGAAGAGAATGCTCGACACGGACGTGATGCGAGTGGACCCAGCCGTCCCAGCGTAAGCGCCGGCGAGACCGACCAGCACGAATCCTGCGTGGGCGATCGACGAGTAGGCAAGCATGCGTTTGACGTCAGTCTGCGAGATCGAGACGATCGCGCCGAGGAACATCGTGACGACGGCGACCACAATGATCGTGGGGCGCCAGTCCCACGACGACCCGCCGAACGCGACGAAGAAGACCCGCAACATCGCGAGGAACGCGGCCGCCTTGGTGCCCGCGGCCATGAACGCCGTCACCGGCGTGGGTGCTCCCTGGTAGACGTCGGGCGTCCAGGTGTGGAACGGCACCGCGCCCATCTTGAACAGCAGACCCACCGACATCAGCGCCATTGCGGCGAGCAACATGTTGACACCACCGGTGCGCGTAGACACCGCAACGTCGATGTCGGAGAGCCTGAAGCTGCCGGCAAATCCATACGTCAGGGCGATGCCGTAAAGGAAGAACACCGAGGAGAAGGCCCCCAGGAGGAAGTACTTGAGGGCCGCTTCCTGGCTCAGCAACCTACGTCGACGTGCGAGGCCGCACAGCAGGTAGAGCGGGAGCGACAAGACCTCGAGCGCCACGAACATCGTGAGCAGATCGTTGGAGGTCGCAAACAGCATCATCCCGACCAACGAGAACAACGCGAGCGGGAACACCTCGGAGTGCTCGATGCGCTTTGAGATCGCCTCAGCCTCACCGGCGGACCCCGGCGGGTCGGCAGCTCGGCCGGTGAATGCGCTGAGACCACCCTCGAGACGACGCTCAGCAAACAACAGCATGCTCATCAGTCCGAACACCAACAGCAGGCCCCAGGCAAAGACACCGGGCCCGTCGATCGCGACGGCACCCTCAGCACCGATGATGCCGCGCGCAAGCTTTGGGTCGTCGACCTTGTCGAGGTGCTGCCACACCCATACGACGTCGACCAGCGCAGCGACGATGCCCACCACCGCTAGGACGGCTTGCGCTGTGAAACGCGACGCACGCGGCCATGCTGCTTCGACGATGACTCCGATCACCGCAACACCGCTGATGATGAACAGCGGCGCAAGCATGGAGTACTCGAGGTGCGGAGCCTTGATGGGAGGCAGATCGGCGCTGATCAAGGTGGTTATCATTCGTGGCCACCTTCCGCCGTTGTCGGAGCAATCGAGGTCGGAGACTTCGGTTCGGGGTCACCCTTGCCGACATGGCTCGCGATCTCGTCGATTGCCGGGTTGATGACATTGAGCACCGGTTGCGGGAAGAAGCCGAGGCCGATGATCAGCACGATTGCCGGGGCGAGGGACGCCATCTCGCGATGGTCGAGATCGTGCACCCCTTCATTGCCCTCCTTGAGCGGTCCCGTCATGACGCGTTGGTACATGATCAGGATGTAGAGCGCCGCAAGCACGATGCCGAGTGTGGCAAACGCGGCCGCCGGGATGGATCGAGTGAACGTGCCGGCAAGCACCATGAACTCAGAGATGAACGGTGCCAGCCCCGGCAGCGACAAGCTGGAGAGGCCAGCCACGAGGAGCACGCCCGACATGATCGGGGCGATCTTCTGCACACCGCCGAAGTCGGAGATCTTCGCCGAGCCGCGGCGGGCGATCATCATGCCCGTCACGAGGAACAGCGCGGCGGTCGAGAGACCGTGGTTGAACATGTAAAGCGTTGCACCGGCCATTGAGGTTGAGGTGAACGCGAAGATTCCCAGGATGATGAAGCCGAAGTGCGACACCGAGGTGAACGCGATCAGTCGTCGGATGTCGTCCTGGCCAACCGCGAGCAGCGCTCCGTACAGGATGCTGATGACTGCCAACGTGATGATCACCGGGCTCGCCCAGTTTGCCGCCTCGGGGAACAGTCCGACGGCCCAGACGATCATGCCGAAGGTGCCGATCTTGTCGACCACGCTGACCATCAGCACCGACGTTCCCGGTGTCGCCTGTCCCGCGGCATCCGGTAGCCAGGTGTGCAGCGGCCACAACGGTGCCTTGATCGCGAAGGCCGCCATGAAGCCGAGGAACAGCAACCGTTCAGTGTTGGTGCTCATGTCGATGTTGGACAGATCGCTGAGCAGGTAGGTCGCTCCACCGTCGCGCGAGCTGACAACATACAGGCCGACGATCGAGGCGAGCATCAGCAGGCCGCCGACGAGGTTGTAGATCAGGAACTTCACGGCAGCGTACGACCGGTTGGGCCCACCGAACGAGCCGATCAGGAAGTAGAGCGGAATCAGGGTTGCCTCAAAGAACACGTAGAACAAAAACGCGTCAGTCGCTGAGAACGCACCGAGCGCCAATCCCTCAACGGCGAGCATCCAGGCGAAATAGGCGTTGGTGTTGCGCTGCTGCGGCAGACGATCACCCCACGCTGCAAGAATCACGATCGGTGTAAGAATCGTCGTCAGCAGGATCAGGGTGATGCCGATGCCGTTGACGCCGACTGCGTACCGCGCGCCGAACGCGGTGATCCACTCATGCTTCTCGGTCAGCTGATAGCCACCGGCGTCGAGGTCGTACTGCCCGAGCATGACGAGCGACATCACGAGGGTGATCAGCGAGACGCCGAGGGCGACAACCTTGGCTTGCCGGTTGGCGCCGTCGCTCCTGGGGAGGACTGCCAGCAGCAGGGCTCCCACGATCGGGATCGCGGCGAGGATGGTGAGGATCATGCGAGGGTCACCGCCAGGAGAGCAAGGAGTACGAGGGCAGCGCCGCCGAACATCATCAGCGCGTACGAGCGGACATAGCCGGTCTGCGGCTTGCGCAGGAACTGCGAAGTATCGCCGAGTCGATCCGCGACACCCGTGACGAGCCCGTCGACACCCATCTGGTCGAACCACACGAGGAACCGAGTGAGGTGACGCGTGGGACGTACGGCGATGGCATCGTTGAGCTCGTTGCCGTACAGCTCGTGACGGCCCGCCCGCGACCATGCCGACACCGACCCGTCAGCAGGTGACTCGCCAGCGATCGGCCTGGTGCCGTAGAGGAAGTAGCCGAGAGCGACCCCGACGGCCACGGTGGCAGCGACGAGCAACGTGATCGCGATTGCGGGTATGGGGAGCTCCTCGTGATGCGCCTCGCCGACCACCGGCGCGAGCCAGTCGCCGATCCAACCACCGATCGCAAGTGCACCACCGAGCACCGACAGCGCAGCAAGTGCGATGAGTGGCACGGTCATGACCTTCGGCGACTCGTGCGGGTGCACATCGTCGTGCCAACGCTTCTCACCGAAGAACGTCATCATCATCATTCGGGTCATGTAGAACGCCGTGACACCAGCGCCAAGGAGTGCGCCCAGCCCGATCCAGATGTTGTGACTGAACGCCGCTTCGATGATCTTGTCCTTGGAGAAGAAGCCCGAGAAGCCGGGGAAACCGATGATCGCGAGATAGCCGATGGCGAACGTGGCGAACGTGAACGGCATCGCCTTGCGGACGGCACCGTAGTGGCGCATGTCGACGTCATCGTCCATGCCGTGCATCACCGATCCCGCACCAAGGAACAGGTTGGCCTTGAAGAAGCCGTGGGTGATGAGGTGGAAGATGGCAAACGCATAGCCGGCGGGGCCGAGGCCGGCCGCCAGCATCATGTAACCGATCTGGCTCATTGTCGAACCAGCCAATGACTTCTTGATGTCGTCCTTGGTGCAACCAATCCATGCACCGGCGAGCAGCGTCACCAGTCCCACTACGATGACCGCGTTGCGGGCTGCCTCGGACGCATCGAAGATCGCGGCCGATCGTACGATCAGGTAGACGCCGGCCGTGACCATGGTCGCTGCGTGGATCAGGGCAGACACAGGGGTCGGGCCCTCCATCGCGTCGAGCAACCAGCTCTGCAGGGGCACCTGCGCGGACTTGCCGCAAGCACCCAGCAGCAAGAGCAGGCCCATTGCCGTGGCGACAGTCTGCGTGGCGCCCGGAATGGCTTCGTTGACGGCATCGATCGCAGTGGTGCCGAACTGCGCGAACATCAGCATGATCGCCAGCGCCATGCCGACATCGCCGACGCGGTTGACGACGAACGCCTTCTTGGCCGCTGCCGCAGCCGAATCCTTGTGCTGCCAGAAGCCGATCAGCAGGTAGGACGCGAGGCCAACACCTTCCCAGCCCAGGAACATCACCAGGTAGTCTGCGGCGAGCACCAGCGTGAGCATCGCAGCGATGAACAGGTTGAGGAACGCGAAGAAGCGGCGTCTGCGCTCGTCGTGTGCCATGTAGCCGATCGAATAGATGTGGATCAGCGTGCCGACACCCGTGATCAGCAGCACGAAAAGACCGGAGAGCTGGTCGAACGTGAACGACATGTCGACGTGGAACCGACCGGCGTCAATCCAGGTGAAGAGCGATGTCGTATGTGAGCGGTCGTCCTCAGGTTTGCCGAGGAGCTGCACGAACAACACGACGCCGAGGACGAACGACGCCGCGGAGGCGAAAGTGCCGATGAGGTGCCCGAAGCCGTCGGCTTCCTTGCCCCATGTCAGGAGGATCGCTGCACTGGCGAGCGGGATGGCAATCAGCAGCCACTGAAGGTCAAACATCGTGTCCCCTGCCCTATGACTTCAACAGGCTCGCCTCGTCGACCGAAGCCGAGCGACGCGTGCGATAGATGGACACGATGATGGCCAAGCCCACGACGACCTCGGCGGCAGCGACGACCATCACGAAGAACGCGGCCACCTGTCCGTCGAGATTTCCGTGCTGGCGCGAGAAGCTGACGAAGGCGAGGTTGGTCGCGTTCAGCATCAGCTCGATGCACATGAAGACGACGATCGCGTTGCGGCGCACCAGCACGCCAGCCGACCCGATCGTGAACAGGATGAGTGAGAGCGTGATGTATTCGTTCACTTCTCCCCCTCCTCGACGCCGAGCTCCAGCTGCTCCACCACGTCCTGTACGGCGTCATCGTCGCTATCTGTGATCTGGCCACGAGCGCGGAGGCTTGAGGATATTGATGACTCCAGTGGCGTGCCGTCGGGGAGCAGTGCGGGTGTGTCGACGGCATTGTGGCGGGCGAAGACGCCCGGCACGGGCAGCGGGCCGGGGTGGCGGCCGGTCTCGGCGTACTCACGCATGCGGCGGGCGGCAATGTCGGCCTGCGTCTGCCGCGGGGTGAGCCGCTCACTGTGCGCAAGCACCATCGCACCGAGCGCGGCGGTGATCAGCAGTGCGCTGGTGAACTCGAAGGCAAGGACGTACTTGCCGAACAGGAGCTCGGCCAGACCGTATGGGTTGCCGTTGCTGTTGGCGACCTTGAGCCCGACAACCGAACCGGTGACCGTCTGACCGATCGCCAACACTGCAGTGATTCCGAATATCAGGCCGATCGCCGCGGCCAAGAACCGCTGACCCTTGATCGTCTCCTTGACTGCATCAGACGACTCAACGCCCACCAGCATGAGGACGAACAGGAAGAGCATCATGATGGCACCGGTGTAGACAATGATCTGAACAACGAACAGGAATGGCGCACCCTGAGCGGCATAGAGCACGGCGAGACTGATCATCACAATCGCCAGGCACAGCGCAGCGTGCACGGCCTTCTTGGCGAACACCAGCCCAAGCGCGGCGACCACCATGACTGGCGCGAGGAGCCAGAACGTCGTCACTTCTCGTCACCCCCGACAGGATGGATCGGCAGCAGCTTGCCGCGGTAGTAGTCGTGGTGGTCGTCGCTGATCATCATCTCGTGCGGTGCCTCGACCATGCCTGGCAGAAGCGGCGCCAGCAGATCGTCCTTCTCGTAGATCAGGTCGGCACGATTGTTGTCGGCGAGCTCGTACTCGTTGGTCATGGTCAAGGCACGCGTCGGGCACGCCTCGATGCAGAGCCCGCACAGGATGCAGCGCAGATAGTTGATCTGATAGACCCGGCCATAGCGTTCGCCCGGGCTGTAGCGATCGCCCTCGACGTTCGATGCACCCTCGACATAGATCGCGTCTGCGGGGCACGCCCAGGCACACAGCTCGCAGCCGATGCACTTCTCAAGCCCGTCGGGCCAGCGGTTGAGCTGGTGGCGGCCGTGGAATCGGGGAGCCGTCGGCACTTTCTCGAATGGGTACTGCTCGGTGACGGGTTTGCGAAACATCGTCCGGAACGTCACACCGAAACCGGCGATCGGATCCCAGAGGACCTCGCGCGCCTCTTCGAAGATGCTGCCGTCAGCCATTCTGATCAACTTTCGTCGTGGTCACGTTTTGGCCTGGCATCGGCGGCACAGGATAACCGCCGGCGAACGCGTCGAACTCCGGCTCGGGACCTGGTTCGGGTTCCTTCTTGGTGGGCCAGAACGACGACAGCAGGAGCAGCACTCCCAGTCCGACGGAGATCCAGATCAATGTCTGCCGATCGAGAAGGTCTTCGGTGTCGAGCTTGTGAATGACACCGACCGCAACGATCCAGAGCAGCGAGACCGGGATCAGAACCTTCCACCCGAAGTCCATGAACTGGTCGTAGCGCATGCGCGGCAACGTGCCGCGTAGCCAGACGAAGAAGAAGATGAATGCCAGTGTCTTGCCAAAGAACCAAAGGAGCGGCCAGTAGCCGGAGTTGGCTCCGTCCCAGACCTGAGCGATGCCGAAAGGTGCACGCCAGCCGCCGAGGAACAGCGTCGTGGCAAGCGCCGAGACGGTGACCATGTTGACGTACTCGGCGAGGAAGAACAGCGCGAACTTCAGCGACGAGTACTCGGTGTGGAAGCCACCGACCAGCTCGCCCTCGGCCTCGGGTAGGTCGAATGGTGCGCGGTTGGTCTCGCCCACCATGGCGATGACGTAGATGACGAACGACGGGAAGAGCGGCAGGAAGAACCAGGTGTCACTCTGCGCGGCGACGATCTCCGAGGTCGACATCGATCCGGCGAAGATGAAGACCGGTACGAACGCCAGCCCCATCGCGACCTCGTACGAGATCATCTGCGCACTCGAACGCATACCTCCCAGCAGCGCGTAGATGGAGCCCGACGACCAACCGGCGAGCACGATCCCGTAGATGCCGATCGAGGTGACCGCGAGGATGTAGAGCACGGCCACTGGCAGATCAGTGAGTTGCAGCGGTGTGACGGTGTCGGTGAAAGGGATCTTGACCTCTGGGCCGAACGGGATCACCGACCACGCCATGAACGCAGGGATCGTGGCGATGATCGGCGCCGCGATGTAGACGACCTTGTCGGCTGCCTTGACGACGAGGTCTTCCTTGAACGCCAGCTTCATACCGTCAGCGAGGCTTTGTAGCAGCCCGAATGGACCATTCACGTTCGGTCCGACGCGGTGCTGCATCCGGGCAACGACGCGACGCTCAAACCAGATGTTGAACAGCGTGTAGACCATCAGGAACACGAAGATGATCACGGCTTTGAGCGCCACGACCCAGAATGGCTCGTTGCCAAATAGTTCGCTCATGCCTTGCCCCCGCTCAGGGTGACGTGGTCGCCGGAGCCGGCACCGAGCGCGGCTCGCAGACTGACTCCGCTGTTGGCGGGCGCCCACACGACACCGTCAGGAAGATCAGCGACCTCGGCAATGAATGTCGCCCGGCCGGCGTCGGTGGAGATGGTCGCCTTCTTGCCTGGGTCGACATCGAATGCGCCGAGAGTTGCAGCGCTTGCGCGCAGCACCGCGGGGCGGGCAGTGGCCCTGTAGAGAACCTGTCCGTCCTGTCCGCGACCGTCATCGATCAGCTGACGCCAGGTGTCGAGCACGACCTTGCGTCGGGGCGCAGCCTTGGCGCTGGCATCGCCCGTTGGCGCTGCGGCACGCTCGCCATCCCAGGACCCGAGCTCGGTCATTGCGGCTCGAGCGGCATCGATCGTCCGGAAGCCGAGCGGTGTTCCCATCTCCTCGGCGATGCCGGCGAGGACGCGGACGTCAGACAGTGAGTGCTGGTCCTTGATGACCGCTTCGAACGGGCGAACGCGACCCTCCCAGTTGACGAACATGCCAGGCTTCTCGATGACCGGGGCGATGGGCAGCACGACGTCAGCGACCTTGGTGACATCGCTCTCCCGCACCTCGAGGCTGACCACGAAGCTCGCAGCCTTGAGCGCCGCGCGAGCGGCGGCCGGGTCGGGCAGGTCGTCGATCTCGACGCCACCGACCAACAGAGCTTTCAGCGTGCCGGCAGTGACCGCGTCGATGATGGCGGACGTGTCCCTGCCCTTCTTGGCGGCGATCGTCCTGACTCCCCATGCGGCGGCGAGGTCGGCCCGCGCTTCGGCGACGTCGAGCGGTCGTCCACCCGGCAACAGAGTCGGCAGGCAGCCAGCTTCGAGCGCGCCGCGTTCACCTGCGCGACGCGGGATCCAGGCAATGCGTGCCTTGGACCTCGCGGCAAGTGCAGCGACGGCACTGAACCCGCCCGGCACCGAGGCGAGACGTTCGCCGACCAGGATGACGGCATCACGATCGAGTGAAAGCTCGGCAAGGGCAGCGGGCTCCTGACCGGGGATCGTGCGGATCAGCTCACCCGCCATCTTGACCAGCCCCGGGGTCGTGTGGCTGGCAATCGCAACCACCTTGACCCCGTTGCGTGACGCCTTGCGGAGGCGCAGGAAGACTGTGCCCGCCTCGTCCTCGGGTTCACACCCAACGAGCACCACTGTCGAGGCCTTCTCCAATGATGCATAGGTGACGTCGAGGGATGTTGCGACAACGTGCGATGCCAGGAAATCGGCCTCTTCAGCGGAGTGCGCCCGCGCGCGGAAGTCGATGTCGTTGGTCTTGAGAACCGTACGAGCGAACTTGCTGTAGGCGAATGCGTCCTCGACGGGCAGTCGACCACCCGTGAGCACACCAACCTTTCCGGTGGCCTTGGTGAGGCCGCGGGCAGCGATCGCGAGGGCAGCAGGCCATGACGCCGGTTCGAGCTGGCCGTTGTCGCCCCGTACCAGCGGGGTCGCGATGCGGTCGCCCAGAGTTGCCGAGGTGAACGCGAAACGGTCCTTGTCGGTGATCCACTCTTCGTTGACTTCCGGATCGTCACCGGCCAGCCGGCGCATGACCTTGCCGCGGCGATGGTCAACACGAATCGCCGATCCGCACGCATCGTGCTCGGCGATGGAAGGCGTCGAGATCAGGTCGAAGGGCCGCGACCGGAAGCGGTAGTCAGAGCTGGTCAGCGCCCCGACTGGGCAGATTTGGATCGTGTTGCCCGAGAAGTAGGAGTGGAATGGCTCGTCTTCATAGATGCCGACCTGCTGCATCGGCCCCCGCTCCAACATTTCGATGAACGGATCACCGGCGATCTGCTCGGAAAATCGGGTACAGCGAGCACACAGCACACAACGCTCACGGTCCAGCAAGATCTGCTCGGAGACCTTGGTCGGCTTGGGGAAGGTCCGCTTGGTCTCGACATAGCGCGTCTCCCCCTGGCCGTGGGACATCGACTGATTCTGGAGGGGGCACTCGCCGCCCTTGTCGCAGACCGGGCAGTCCAGCGGGTGGTTGATGAGCAGGAACTCCATGTTGCCGCGCTGCGCCTTCTCGGCGATCGCAGAGGTGACCTGGGTCTTGACGACCATCCCCGCCGCGACCTCGATCGTGCAGGAGGCTTGCGGCTTGGGGAATCCGCGACCGTTGCCGGCATCGGTGATCTCGACGAGGCACTGACGGCAGGCACCGACCGGCTCAAGCAGTGGGTGATCGCAGAAGCGCGGAATCTCGGTGCCGACAAGCTCGGCAGCACGGATGACCAGAGTGCCCTTGGGGACGCTGACCTCGACGTCGTCGATCGTCAACGTGATCAGCTCAGTCTCGCGCGAAGCCTCGATCGTCATGAGACCACCACCTCCTGCGGGAAGAGGGTCGATGCTGCCGGCGGGAACGCCCAGCTCGATGGGGTGTGCATGCCGGCCTCGAACTCCTTGCGGAAGTACTTGATTGCCGAGGTGATGGGACTCGTTGCTCCATCACCCAGGGCGCAGAACGCACGACCGAGGATGTTGTCGCACAGATCGAGCAGCAGCTCAATGTCGCCGTGGCGCCCTTCGCCGGAGTCCAGACGTTGCAGCGTCTGCACCAGCCACCAGGTGCCTTCACGACACGGCGTGCACTTGCCGCAGGACTCGTGCTTGTAGAACTCAGTCCACCGCAGCACGCACCGTACGACCGAGGTCGTCTGATCAAAGACCTGCAGCGCCTTGGTGCCCAGCATTGAGCCGGCTTCACCCACCGCTTCATAGTCGAGCGGGACATCGAGATGCTCGGCCGTCAGGATCGGCGTCGACGAACCACCCGGAGTCCAGAATTTCAGCTCGCTACCCTCGCGCATGCCACCACCGAGCTCGAGGAGCTGGCGCAAGGTGATCCCGAGCGGAGCCTCGTATTGGCCCGGGCTCTTCACGTGACCCGACAGCGAGTAGATCGTGAACCCCTTGGACTTCTCGGTTCCCATCGAGCCGAACCAGTCGACACCACCGCGGACGATGGCAGGGACGGAGGCGATCGACTCGACGTTGTTGATCACGGTCGGGCTGGCATACAGGCCCTCGACGGCTGGGAACGGCGGACGGAGTCGCGGCTGGCCGCGACGGCCTTCGAGCGAGTCCAGCAGCGCTGTCTCCTCGCCGCAGATGTAGGCGCCGGCACCGGCGTGGATGACCAAGTCGATGTTGGAGCCAGAGCCAAGGACGTTCTGACCCAGATAGCCGGCTTCGTACGCCTCACGGGCGGCCGCACGGAGTCGGCGTACGACGTGGAGAACCTCGCCGCGTACGTAGATGAACGCCTTCTCCGCACGAATCGCGTGAGCGGCTATGATGGCGCCTTCAATCAGCACGTGGGGCGACGCCATCATGAGCGGGATGTCCTTGCAGGTGCCTGGCTCGGACTCGTCGGCGTTGACGACGAGGTACTTCGGCTTTGTGCCCGCTTCAGACTCAGTGTCCTGCGGGATGAAACTCCACTTCATGCCGGTCGGGAAGCCGGCGCCACCACGACCGCGAAGACCGGAGTCCTTCACCAGCGTGATCAAGTCGTCGGGCGCCATGTCGAGTGCTGTACGGAGAGCGTCGTAGCCGCCGGTCTGCTCGTAGGCTTCACGAGTCCAGGCGCGGTCATTGCCCCAGTCGGCGGTGAGTACGGGCGTGAGCAGGTCAGTCACTTCTTGTCCTCCGCGATGGTCTCAGACTCGGCACGCGATGTGTCGGCCTGCTTGACGGCGCCCTCTTTGTCGTCAGCGACCTTGGCCTTCTTGGACTTAGAGCCCTTGATGGTCGGAGCAGCCCAACCACGTTCGTTGGCGATCTTGAGGCCGACGAGCGAAGGTCCTGCCGCGGCGGGTCCTTCATCCACGAGCCCGTCCTCGTGGCCGGCGAGCACCCGCTCGGCCTCGCGCCACGAGGTGATGGTCGCCCCGCGGGTGGCTTTGACCGTCTCGCCGGCTCGCAGCGCGTCGACGAGCTCGACGGCCGACTCAGGTGTCTGGTTGTCGAAGAACTCCCAGTTGACCGTCATGACGGGAGCGAAGTCGCATGCGGCATTGCACTCGATGTGCTCGAGGGTGACCTTGCCGTCCTCGGTCGTCTCGTCATTGCCAACGTCGAGGTGACCCTTGAGCCGCTCGAAGATCAGGTCGCCACCCATGACGGCGCACAGCGTGTTGGTGCAGACGCCGACGTGGTGCTCACCCATCGGACGGCGCTTGTACATCGTGTAGAACGTGGCGACACCTGACACCTCAGCTGCGCTGAGGCCGAGGATCTCGGCGCACAGCTCGATGCCCTCGTTGGTGACGTAGCCCTCGACCGACTGGATCAGGTGCAGCATCGGCAACAGCGCGCTCCGAGCCTCTGGGTATCTGGACCCAAGCTCGTGCAGCTCGGTGATGGTTTCGTCGTTGAGGCTCATCGATCGACACCCCCCATGACTGGGTCGATGCTGGCGATCGCCACGATGACGTCGGAGATCATGCCGCCCTCACTCATGACCGAGGTGCCCTGCAGGTTGACGAATGACGGATCTCGGAAGTGCGCGCGATAGGGCCGGGTGCCGCCGTCAGAGACGAGGTGGCAGCTGATCTCGCCGCGCGGCGACTCGATGCTGGCGTACGCCTGGCCGACCGGGACCCGGAAGCCCTCGGTGACGATCTTGAAGTGGTGGATGAGCGCTTCCATCGACTCACCCATGATGTGCTTGATGTGCTCGGCCGAGTTGCCCTGACCGTCGGCGCCGACGCTGAGCTGTGAGGGCCAGGCGATCTTCTTGTCCGCAACCATGATCGGCTCGCCGGCCATCGAGGCGATACGTTCGGTCGCCTGCTCGACGATCTTGATGGACTCCCACATCTCGTCGAGACGCACCCGGAAGCGTCCGTACGCATCGGGCTCGTCGCGCGTGATGACCTCGAAGTCGTAGGTCTCATAGCCCCAGTAAGGCTGCTTCTTGCGAAGGTCCCAGTCATAGCCCGTCGAACGAAGGACCGGACCGGTGAGTCCGAGTGCCATGCAGCCGGCCAGATCAAGGTGGCCAACATCCTTCAGACGGCGCACGAAGATCGGGTTGGCATTGCAGAGCGCGGCGTACTCTGGAAGGCGCTTCTTGAGCAGGCGAACGGTCGAACGGATCTTCTCGATCGCACCGTCTGGAAGATCGAGCGCGACGCCGCCTGGCCGGAAGTAGGCGTGGTTCATGCGCAGGCCGGTGATCAGCTCGAACAATTTGAGGATCTCCTCGCGGTCACGGAAACCGATCGTCATGACCGTGAGCGCGCCGATCTCCATGCCACCGGTGGCGAGGCAGACCAGGTGGGAGGAGATGCGGTTGAGCTCGAGCAGCAGAACGCGGATGGCTTGCGCCTTCTCGGGAGCTTCGATGCCGAGAAGCCTCTCGACCGCCATCACGTACGCGGCCTCGTTGGAGAACGGCGCGACGTAGTCCATCCGGGTGCAGAACGTCACACCCTGGGTCCACGTGCGGAACTCCATGTTCTTCTCGATGCCGGTGTGCAGGTATCCGATGCCGGCGCGAGCGTCTCGCACGGTCTCGCCGTCGATCTCGAGCACCAGGCGGAGCACGCCGTGGGTCGAAGGGTGCTGCGGGCCCATGTTGATGATGAGGTGGTCACCCTCGACCGCCGAGGGGTCGATCGTGTCCCAGTCCTGGCCGGTGACGGTGAAAACTGGTCCGTCGCTGGTCTCGGTGGTGCCCGCGTAGGGGTCGGTGGTGGCACTCACGAGTAGCTCCTCCTCTGATCTGGAGGGGCAATAGTGCCGCCCTTGAACTCGACGGGGATGCCGCCCAACGCCCGTGCGCGGAGCGCACAAATTTGCAGAGCGTCCTGGATTGTCCGTTGGGCACTCACGAGTAGCTCCTCCTCTGATCTGGAGGGGCAATAGTGCCGCCCTTGA
>CAZWZC010000006.1:28212-36565 GCA_964638755.1 uncultured Aeromicrobium sp.
ACTCGACGGGGATGCCGCCCAACGGATAATCCTTGCGTTGGGGGTGTCCGGGCCAGTCGTCCGGCATCATGATGCGCGTCAGCGCCGGGTGACCGTCGAAAATGATCCCGAAGAAGTCGTACGTCTCGCGCTCGTGCCAGTCGGCGGTCGGATAGATGCTGACGATGCTGGGGACATGCGGGTCGGCGTCGGGTGCAACGACCTCGACGCGGATGCGGCGATTGTGTGTCATTGACAGCAGGTGGATGACCACGTGCAGCTCGCGGTCTGCCTCGTGCGGGAAGTGCACACCTGACACTGACGAGCAGAACTCAAAGCGCAGAGCCGCGTCGTTGCGCAGGTGGGTGACGGTCTCGAGCAGCGCGTGGCGACGGATGAAGAACGTGATCTCGCCGCGGTCGACGACGACCTTCTCGATTGCGTCGGGCAACGTCAAGGTTGCGAGCTTGTCGGCGACCTCGTCGTACCAACCGCCGTAGGGCCTCTGCGAAGCACCGGGCATGATGACCGGCTGTGTTAGACCCCCGAAACCGCTGGTGTCGCCAGTGCCGTGGGCACCGAACGCTCCCTCGCGGACGTTGATCACCTCAAGCTGAACGGCATCGCTTTTGACCAACTCGGCGTTGACCTCGTGTGAAGCGTCCTGCGTCTTGTCACTCATGCGCTGACCTCGGAGGTCTTGGAAACCGAAGCTGTCGCAACCATGTGGGGACTCATCGCATCAGGCCCTTCATTGCCGACGTCGGTGTGGCGAGGAGGGCGACCTTCTCTTCAGACTTGATCTCAGCGAGGCGGTTGGAGCCGAGCTTCTGGTGCTGGATCTGATCGTGCAGCTTGAGGATCGCGTCGATCAGCATCTCGGGACGCGGCGGGCAGCCGGGGAGGTACATGTCGACTGGTACGACGTGGTCGACGCCCTGCACAATCGCGTAGTTGTTGAACATCCCGCCGGAGCTGGCGCACACTCCCATCGCAAGGACGTACTTGGGCTCAGCCATCTGATCGTAGATCTGGCGGAGCACCGGCGCCATCTTGTTGCTGACCCGACCAGCGACGATCATCAGGTCGGCCTGGCGCGGGGAGGGTCGAAAGACCTCCATGCCGAAGCGCGAGGAGTCAAAGCGCGGGGCGCCGAAGGTCATCATCTCGATCGCACAGCACGCCAGACCGAACGTGGCAGGCCAAAACGACGCCTTGCGCATGTACCCGGCCAGCCCCTCAACGGTGGAGAGGAGCACACCACTTGGCAGCTTTTCTTCAATTCCCACGTCGTGCCACCTTTGTCTCCACCACGCTCAGATCTAGTCCCATTCGAGACCTCCACGGCGCCAGACATACGCATATGCGACGAACACCGTGAACATGAAGATGAATATCTCGACCAGTCCGAACCAACCGAGCGAATCGAACGCGACCGCGAACGGGTAGAGAAAGATGATCTCGATGTCGAAGACGATGAACAGCATCGCGATGATGAAATAGCGAACGGAGATCCTGCCGCCGCCAACCGGGAGCGGGCTCGGCTGGATACCGGATTCGTAGCGATCAAGCTTGGCGCGGTTGTAGCGCCTGGGACCAGTGATCGGCGCGATGGCGATGCTGAAGATGGCGAACGCGGCAGCCAGCCCGCCCAGAACGAGGATCGGCGTATAAGCCGTCACGACACCTCCCGGGCCTGTGATCCACAACACGATCGTGCGCTTGTGAATCGGTTCACAACATGAGCGAGTCTCACGATACGCCCGACGGGTGCAGGTTGTAACTTAGGTCACACTAAGTTGCTCCCGTCTGCCGCATCAACCACTCGGCTCTCGCGCACGAGCAAGACTGGCGGTAGTTTCTTGTTGGAGGACGGGGGTTCACACGATGACCAAGCCGCACAGCCACCGGGGAGAGCCACGCGACGAGGAAAATGACGATGATCGCGAGCCGCACAAACCCGCGCACATTGCAGCGGACTGCAAAGAAGAGTCCGAGGAGCAGCCTGCCTAGCTGGGCTTGATCGAGTGGTGCAGGGCGACGATGCCGCCCGACAGGTTGTACCAGACAACCTTCCCCCAACCCGCCTCAACCATTCGATGCGCCAGACCCATTTGATCCGGCCACTCCCGGATCGACTCGGCGAGGTAGACGTACGACTCTGGGTTGGACGAGACGGTGCGCGCCACCGCCGGAAGCGCCTTCATGAGGTAGTTGCTGTAGATCGCGTCGAATGGAGCCCAGGTGGGGGTGCTGAACTCACACACGACAATGCGACCCCCCGGCTTCGTGACACGGAGGAGCTCGCGCAGGCCTTCAACGGGGTCGTGGATGTTGCGCAGTCCGAACGAGATCGTGACCGCGTCGAACACGCCATCGCCGAACGGCAGCAGCATTCCGTCACCGGCGGCGAACGGCAGGGCCGGACGCGCCTTCTTGCCCACCTCGAGCATGCCGATTGAGAAGTCACAAGGAACGACGGTTGCGCCAGCATCCGCGAAGGGCTGGCTCGACGTGCCCGTGCCAGCAGCAAGGTCGAGGATCACCTCACCCGGGCGAGGAGCGACAAGGTCGACGACGCGCTTGCGCCAGCGGCGGTCCTGGCCGAGCGAGAGCACGTCGTTGGTGAGGTCGTACTTCTCGGCGACACCATCAAACATCCGGGCGACGTCGTGGGGCTCCTTGTCCAGCCCGGCTCGAGTCACGTCCCTACCCTGCCACGGGTAGGCTCATTGGTTGTGAGCAACCCTGCCCTCGACGCTGCGACCGAACCGATTGTCGTCCGGTCCTCGCCGCTCGAAGACCCGGGCGAGCTGCTGGCGTTGCTCCCCGCCGATCAGGCACTCGCGTGGGTGCACGGTGGTGACGGGCTGGTCGGCTGGGGCCGCGCGGCCGAGTTCCGCACCTCCGGGCCCGACCGGTTCGCCGAGGCATCGCAGTGGTGGAGCGAGCTCGCAGCCCATGCCGTCGTACGCGACGACGTCGATGTGCCCGGCAGCGGATTGATCACCTTCGGGTCGTTCACCTTCGGCGACGATGCAAAAGGCAGCGTCATGATCGTGCCCGAAGTCGTGGTCGGCCGACGCGATGGTGTCGCCTGGATCACGGTCATCGGTCTGGGCATCGCCACGGCGCCAACTCTCACATCCGAGATGGCCGCACAACCAGCCGATGGAACGACGTTTGCCGATGGTCCGGTCGACAGCGTCAGATGGCAAAGTCTCGTGGCGCAGGCCGTGAGCCGTATCGAGGCCGGCGATCTCGACAAGGTCGTGCTGGCACGCGATCTCGTCGCTCGTCTGCAGGCTCCGCTCGACGTACGCGCGCCACTTTCGAAGCTAGCCGGCGACTACCCGAGCTGCTGGACGTTCCACGTCGACGGGTTCTTCGGCTCGACTCCTGAGATGCTGGTCCGCCTTGAGCGCGGATTGATCACTTCCCGGGTGCTGGCCGGAACGATCCGCCGGTCAGGTGACGACGGTCGTGACCTTGCGCTCGCGGGTTCGCTGGCCCGATCCAGCAAGGATCTCGAGGAGCACGAGTACGCCGTACGATCAGTCGCCGACGCACTGGCGCCACACTGCACCAGCATGAACGTTCCCGAGGCACCGTTCGTGCTCCACCTGCCCAATGTCATGCACCTCGCGACCGATGTCACAGGAGTCATCAGGGACGAGGCCAGCGCTCTCACACTGGCGGCATCACTGCATCCTTCGGCCGCAGTCGGCGGAACGCCCACGCCTGATGCCGTGGCCCTGATCGCCGAGATCGAGCAGCTGGACAGAGGTCGCTACGCCGGACCAGTCGGTTGGATCGGTGCGTCAGGCGACGGCGAGTGGGGCATCGGGCTGCGGTCGGCCCAGATCGAGGGCGATGGCACGCAGGTCCGGCTGTTCGCTGGCTGCGGCATCGTCGCGGACTCGGTGCCTGCTGACGAGCTGGCCGAGTCCAACGCCAAGCTCATCCCCGTGCGGGACGCCCTGACGCCATAACCCACCGATCAACCGGGGACAGGGTCGAGGCGTACGAGCTCGGGCCAGCGAGGCTCAAGATGGTCCCCTGACGAGGTGCCGGTCAGCCGACGCTTGACCCACGGCCCCGCACTCGCGCGCAGCCACTGTGCGTGCCCCGTGCCCTGCCGAGCCAGCGAGAGACGCTCGTGCTCGCCGAGCTCGAGCGGTTCGAGAGCATGCTCAATGCCAAGTGCATTGAGCACCTCGATAGCCATGGCCTGGTGTCCGGCGCTGGACATGTGCATGCGGTCGGTGTCCCACATCCGCGGATCGCGATAGGCACGCATTCGCCAGAAGTCGACCAAGGTCGCACCATGGCTGTCAGCGACGTGGCGCACCAGCTCGTTGTAAATCGCGAAGCGACCGCGGAGGGCCGCGAACACCGGCACTCGGCCAGGGTCGTAGGCAGTGAACACGACAAGGTGCGCACCGGTCTCAGCGAGCTGGCCCAGCGCCTTGTCGTACTCCTCGACCAACATGTCGAGATCGATTCGTGGGCGCAGAACATCGTTGGCGCCGGCATAAATGCTGACGACATCAGGTTTCATGGCGACCGCAGGCTCGATCTGCTCCTTGAGGATCGGCAACAACTTGCGTCCACGAATCGCAAGATTGGCGTATGTGAACTTCTCGTCGCGCGCGCCGAGCGCCTCGGCCATGCGGTCGGCCCAGCCGCGCACCCCGTTGGGCAGGGTCTCCTCAGTATCGCCGACGCCTTCGGTGAAGGAGTCTCCCAAGGCGACATAGCGTTGAAATTGCACCAGATCATCTTAGCGGTGCGCTGGTCAACCGACGTCAGTCGTCGAGCACGCCACGGCGACGAGCAATGGCGGCAGCTTCGGTGCGTCCGCTGGCATTGAGCTTGGCGAGGATGTTGGAGACGTGGACAGACACCGTCTTGGTGCTGATGAACAGCAAGGCAGCGATCTCGCCGTTGCTGCGCCCGGCGCTGACATGGGTCAGAACCTCGCGCTCACGTGGTGTCAACTCGTCGTCGGGGCGCGATGCGCGTCCTCCGGACCCGTCGATCTCGGCGAGCAGCGGTTTGGCGCCAAGTCGCGTGGCGATGTCACGCGCAGAAGTACGCACGGAGCGCGCCTCCTCATCCTGACCACCCGCCCGCAGCACCGCGGCAAGGCGTACGGCCGACCTCGCCTGCTCAAACGGCTGACCAAGGGCGCGGAAGCCTTCGACGGCTTGGCGCCACAGGTTGAGCAGGTCAATCTCCGGAGGCGCATCGATGCCAGTCAGCCAACGCAGTCTGGCCAGCTCGGCGGCAACACGCGCTTGCCACGCGAGTCCCTCCGGTCCGAAGGAGGGATAGGCCGCAACGGTGTCGGCCACGTCCTTCTCAAGCTCGGTGGCGCGGCGAACGAGCGCAGCGTGCTCGGACTTGGCCAAGCGTGGCGCGGCCGAGGCGAACTGCCCGACGATAAGCCCAGTCAGGCGCAGTCTGGCGGGGAAGAGTCGGCCGTCCCACACCCGGTCGAGCGTCTCGACGACGTCGTCGTGCACCTTGCGTGCGGCGGCCAGGTCTCCCGCTTCGCCGTGCAGATCGATGAGTGACGCGGCACTGTGCACTGTCGTCGCGACATCCTTGTCCCAGACCTCTCTGAGCCGCTGCTCGTCGGCGATGGCGGCCACCTCGCCCCGCCCCGCGGCGACCTGCATCGCACCGCCGGCGAGGATGGCCGCGGCCAGCGTCGGAGCGTCCGGTCCGACGTCCCAAAGCTCCAACGCCTCGTCCCAGCGCCCACGGACGTAGCAGATGATCGCGGCGAAGACGCGGCCATCGAAACCGTAGGGTGCCCACGGTCGACCGGTCTTCTCGGCGCGTGTCATCGCCGCACGGAAAGTTTGCTCGGCATCGTCGAGCTCGCCGGCGTTGTAGAGGACGAAGGCGAGGTTGTGCAGGCCGCGCAGTTCCCCCGCAATGTTGCCGTCTGCGCGAGACGCGGCCACGAGATCGTTGTAGCGCTGTCGAGCCTTGTCGAGATTGGCGCCGCCGGTTCGCGCAACCAGCCGCGTGAGCGTCGTCGTGACATCTGCGATGACATGCGCTGCTCTGAATTCCTCGGCCAGGGCAGCGGCAAACTCGCCGCGTTCCATCGCCTCCTCGTCATTGCGGAGGTCGGATGCAATGCGGGCTCCGAGAGCCTCAGCCTCGGCGCGGAGCACCGTGCGCTGGCCGCCGACCAGCTCGAGGGCTTCCTCACTTGTGGCTTGCGCCTCGGGATCGAGCCCGGCGTAGAAGGCCGTGTTGCCAATTGCCAGGAGGATTCGTACGCGGTCCTCGGTCGGCGCGTCAGACCGGAGCTGGTCGTGATGGTCACGCAGCAGTGCGAGCGAGCGGTAGAGATGGCCAGCCGTGAGCACGGCATCGGCGGCTGCCACCACCAAACCGACCAGGTCGGTGCCTTCGGGAGCAGCGTCGACCATCTCGAGGGCGTTCTCGTAGTGGTGGGCGCTCTCGTCATGACCCGCGACGCGTACGGCGTCCTCCGCGGCCTCGACGTTGGCCGTGAAAGCGCGAGTCAGATCACCAGCAGCGGCAGCATGCATCGCGATCTCGGCGGCGGGACCGGTGGCTCCGTCGGCGGTGAGCGCCGAGATGTAGGCGAGGTTGATGCGGCGGCGCTCGCTCGGCAGCAGATCGTCGTGCACGGCCTCGGCGAGCAGTGCGTGACGGAACCCGTAGGAGTCGCCGGCCACCTGAGTCAGCACCTTGTGGTCGATCGCAGCGCGGAGGGCATCGTCGAGCTGGGCCGGCGGAAGGCCGACGACGGCAGCGAGCACCTGATCGGTGACTCGGCCACCCGAGCACGATGCAGCACGTACGACGAGGCGGGCATCGTCGTCGAGGCGGTCGAGTCTGACCAGCAGCAGGTCGGCAAGGGTCTCGGGCAACGCCGCCTGGAGGTTGGCGAGGCCGGCATCCAGGAGCTCTTCGGCGAAGAACGCGTTGCCGGAGGCACGCTTGACCACGGCACGTACGCCGTCGGCGTCGAGATCACCTGTGCCACGGGCCTTGATCAGCTTACGGACATCGGCATCGGGCAACGGACTCAGCTCGATGCGGCGTACGCCGGCGAGCCTGACCCATTCCGCGACGGCCTGGCGAAGTGGATGACGCCGATGCAGGTCATCGGCCCGATAGCTGACGACGATGTGCACCGGTTGGTTGAAGGTGTGGGCTAGGACGTACCGAAGCAGATGGCGGGTGGATCCATCGGCCCAGTGGACGTCCTCGACGACCAGGAGGACTGGCCGATCCGCGGCGAGCTGATCGAGTCCGGAGACAACAGCCGAGAACAGCTCGGCGCGATCGACCTCGCTGGTCTCACTCATGCCACTTGAGGGCAGCAGCGGAGCCAGCGCAGGGAACTTCATGGCCAGCTCGGCTCGTTCGAGGTCGTCGAGCACGCCGACGGCCTCGACGAACGGCTGAAACGGGAGGTGGCTGTCACCGAGGTCGAGGCAGTGACCGACGATCACCCGGTGACCCGCGGAGTTGGCACGATCGACCAGCTCGCGCAGCAGACGGGTCTTGCCGATGCCGGCGTCCCCAGCAAGAAGTACGGCGTCACCGCTTCGACCGTCGACGATGCTCGCAACGGCCAGCAGCTGTTGGAGCTCGGCGTCCCTTCCGACGAGCGGCGTCACGGAATTCCGATCGGCGGCCATGCACCCCATGATGCCGGACCCATCCACTAAGCGGGACGCACCTTAGGGGTGGGCACCGGAGACTCCTGGCGCGAGTGCGCGCATCTCGCCAGATCGCCACCTGGAGACCGCTTGGCGGAAATCTCCAGGCGATGCTGGAGCTCAGCTCGTTGGAATGCTTCCGGGTTGAGGATCATGTATTGATCCTCGCCGTCTGAGGTACCCCCTGACATCGGGCGAAGTCCCTAAATCGCCCTCGCCTACCTCAGAAGCGTTGGGTGCTCAGCTCACCTCGCCTCGCAGCGCGGCGCCTTCGGCGCGGAACGCTCACGCTTCGCTGGCGCGCTGAAATGGACGGCCGCTAGCGGCCTTTCATTTCAGCGTCTTCTTCCCGCCGTGCATCACGGTGATCAGCTTGGCGACGTTGTTGTCGGTCTTGGCGTCACGAGCGAACGACGTCAGCATCATCATCGGCTTGAACTTCTGCCGGGTGATCGATTTGGCGTACGTGAATTCCTTGAGGCCATCGGGACCGTGGATGCGGCCAAAGCCTGACTCGCCCACGCCGCCGTCGCGGGTCGGTTGTTCCTGCTGCGAACACGCGTGTGCGCAGGTTCGTCATATGCCGGCGGTCGCCTTGTCGCCGGAAGTGCACCGGCCGCGACTCGCGGTGTTATTGCTGCCGCTCCGCGGCCGCG
>CAZWZC010000006.1:36575-43553 GCA_964638755.1 uncultured Aeromicrobium sp.
GACTCGCCCACGCCGCCGAACGGCAGCGCCGGCACGGCCGCGAACGCGACGACGGAGTTGACCGACGTCATGCCTGACCTCACCCGGCGAGCAATGTCCATGCCGTTCTTCTTGGCGAAAACGGCGCCAGCGAGACCGTACTTGGTCGCATTGGTCAGCTGGACGGCTTCATCCATGCTCTTGACCGGGTTGATCGCCAGCGTGGGACCGAATGTCTCCTCGGTGATCTCGGTCGAGTTCTCCGGAACGTTGGTCATGATCGTGGGCTGTACGAAACGCTCGCCGACGGCATCGGAGCCACCTGTGACGACAGTCGCGCCCTTGGCGATGGCGTCGTCGATGTGACTCTTGATGATGCCAATCTGCGAAGGCATCGTGATCGGACCGATTTTTTCGCCGGCTCCAGACTTCAGCTCCTTGGCCTGCTCGGTGATCTCGGCCACGAAGGTGTCGAACACCTTCTCGTGCACATAGACGCGTTCGGTGCCGATGCAGGTCTGCCCCGCGTTGGACATGGCGCCCCAGAGTGCTGCCTCGGCGGCCTTGGGGAGGTCCGCGTCGTGGTCGACGATCATCGAGTCCTTGCCGCCGGCCTCGATGATGACCGGGGTGAGGCGTTCAGCGCAGGCCATCATGACCTTCCTGCCGGTGGCGCCCGATCCGGTGAACGCCAGCTTGTTGACTGCCGAGGTGCACAACGCGTTGCCGGTCTCGCCCAGTCCTGTCACGACCTGGAACACCGGGCGTCTGCCGACGACCTCGGTGAAGGTGTCGGCGAGCCACTGGCCCACGCCCGGTGTGTATTCGCTGGGCTTGAACACGACGGTGTTGCCCGCCGCAAGTGCGTACGTGATCGAGCCGCAGGGCGTGAACACGGGGTAGTTCCACGGGCCGATGACTCCGACGACGCCGAGCGACTTGTACTCGACGGTCGACGCCTGGTTGGCCATGAGCAGGCCCGACTTGACCTTCTGCGGGCCGAGGATCTTCTTGGCATGCTTCGCGGCCCAGGTGATGTGGTCGATCGCCATGATGATCTCCAGCTGGGCGTCACCGTGCGGCTTGCCTGTCTCCAGGTGCGAGATCTGGGCGAGCTGGGCGATGCGTCGCGTGATCACGCTTCGCCAGGTCAGGAGGTATTCCTCGCGCTCGTCGAAGGTCAGCGCCCCCCACCAGTTCGCTGCCTCGCGGGCGCGCTCGACGGCTGCGTCGACATCGGCCTTGCTCGCGATGGGATGCACGCCGACGACGTCACCATTCGCAGGGTTGAGCGACTCGAAGGTCGGCGTGGACGCGGTGGTGCTGGGGGACTCTATGGTGGCGGTCATCTGGACTCCTTGATGAGGTCGGCAGCCTTCTCGCCGATCATGATGGTTGGTGCGTTGGTGTTGCCGCGGGGTACGCGCGGCATGACCGAGGCGTCGACGACCCGGAGCCCCTCGACGCCATGAACCAGGAGATCAGGGCCGACGACGCTGCCCTCGATCGTGCCCATCGCACAGGTGGAGGTTGGGTGGTAGAGCGTCTGTCCGAGACGCGCGATGGAAGCCAGGATCTCGTCGGTCGTGGGCGTGAGCGAAGCGGGCTCCCACGGCTCGTCGATGTGCTCGGCGATCGGGCCGACACTCGCGATCTCGACCAACGCGGCAAAGCCGGCGATCATCGCATCCATGTCAGTTCCATCGTCGAAGTAGGCAGGATCGATCTCCGGGTGCCACGTCGGATCGGCCGAGCGAAGCCTGATGTGTCCCTTGCTCTCGACACGTACGAGGGTGTTGCCCATGGTGAGCGCGCGACGTACGGGTTCGTGAAGCCCGTTGTTGTAGAACCCAGTCGGAGCAACGTGCAGCTGCATGTCAGGAAGGTCGAGATCTGCGCGCGACTTGAAGAACCCACCCGACTCGGCGACATTCGAGGTCAATGGTCCGCGGCCAGCCTTCTGGGCCTTGACCACGTTGCCCAACGAGAGAGACTCGGCGAGATCTGAGGTGTCCTTCGTGTAGTAGAGCGCACCCGAGACCGGATGATCCTGCAAATTCTCCCCGACACCAGGTGAGTCGACTCGTACGTCGATCCCGAGCGAACGCAGATGGGCGCCGGGACCGATGCCTGAGAGCATCAGCAACTGCGGGCTGCCGATCGCGCCGGCGGACAGCACGATCTCGGCACCAGCCGTGACGGTCTCAGTCACTCCACCGCGTCGATAGGTGACACCCGAGGCACGGGTACCGTCCATCTCGACCTTGGTCACGAACGCCTCGGTGCGGATCGTCAGGTTCGGGCGATTGCTCGCTGGACGGATGTACGCATCAGCGACCGACCAACGGCGACCCTTCCTGCACGTCACCTGGTAGAGCCCGACGCCCTCCTGCTCGGCGCCGTTGAAGTCGTCGTTGCGCTTGAACCCAGTGGCAACCGCGGAATCGATGAACATTCCCGTCAGCTCGTGGTTGTAACGCCGGTCCTCGACGTGCAGCGGGCCGTCGGTGCCGTGGAACGGGTCACCGAGACGGGTGTTGCCCTCGGCCTTCTTGAAGTACGGGAGGACGTCCTCATGGCCCCAACCGGTCGCGCCGTAGGCGTCGCGCCACTCGTCGTAGTCGCCGTGGTTGCCTCGGATGTAGATCATCGCGTTCATCGATGAGCATCCGCCGAGCGCCTTCATACGCGGCCAGTCCGCGCGTCGGCCACCGAGCTGTTTTTGTGGAGTCGTCTGGTAGCCCCAGTCCCACTTGGTCTTGAACAGTGCCGAGAACCCGGCAGGGAGGTGGATCATGTCGTCGTCGTCCTCAGGACCGGCCTCGAGCAAAAGAACTGAGATGCTCGGGTCTTCGCTCAGGCGTGCGGCGACGACTCCGCCAGCGCTCCCCGATCCGATGACGATGTAGTCGAATGCCTCGTCGTTGTTGGAAATTTGAGTGACCTCTCGCGGTGGCGCGTGGTGCGTCTCACAAACCTACTGCCGGGACGACCATGCCACAACTGGTGTCAGGGTTGTACGGCCTTGCCCACCGCGTTGTCGATCGCGGCCGCCAAGCCTTGTCGACCGAGGCGGTCGATGGGGACCTCGAACACTCGAATGCCGGTCGCCTGCTCCTCGAGCGCGGCCGCAAGACCGTGGGGCTGGACCCTGCGGTGCGAGATGGAGTAGCCCGCACACAGCGCGCCGATGTCTGCTCCCGTCGGCGTCGCGTAGACGCGTTCGAACGAGCCAGCATACTCAGGAGCTCCCTGTTCGAGCGTGGTGAAGATGCTGCCCCCATCGTCAGATGCCACCACGATCGTCAGGTCCGGCCGCGGTTCGTCCGGCCCGATCAGCAGTCCGTTGCTGCCGTGGAGGAATGTCAGGTCGCCGACGTATGCGATCGCCCGGCCCGACGTTCGGGCCAGCGCTGCGCCGATCGCAGTCGACAGAGTGCCGTCGATCCCAGCAAGGCCACGGTTGCCGATGATCAGCCGACGCTCGCCGACTGGGTAGGGGCGGGCCACGAGGTCAAGGTCGCGGATCGGGTTGGACGAACCGACAAACAGCAGTCCCTCGGGCGGCACGGCCTGATTGACGATGCGCGCGACGTCGTACGGCGTCGTGCCGTCAAGGACGCCGTCGATTGCCGCGGTCGCCGCTCGGTCCGCGTCCCACCATGAAGTGAGCCACGCTCCGTCATCGACATCAGCCTCGACATCCCCGACGAAGGTGACATTCTCGCCCGCGGGCACCGGGAACGTCATCTGGTCTCCGACGTGGATGATCTCGATGTCGGCGCGGCTGAGCAGCTGAGTGACGGGGCGCGACAACGTGGCATGGCCGAAGCTGACGATCCGCTCGATTCTCGCGGCGAGCGGCGAGTGGTTGAGGAGGAGGCGATAGGAGATCAGCGCGTTGTCGCCGTTGCGTGAGCCGGATGTGGGCTCGGCGAAAAGTGGGAAGCCTGCTTCTTCGGCGAGGATCCGCGCGGGCTGGCGAGCATCATCGCCGGCAATCACCACCGTCCGAGGTCCGGGGGTGAGCGTGAGCCCCTTCGACAAGCCCAAGGAGCGTTCCTCGTGCTTATCGGGAGAGCCACCGAACTCCCACTCGACAGGTTCGATCAATGGCTGGTCGAGCTCGAGGTTGAGATGCGATGGGCCTGCGAAACTCATCTTCCGCGCGTCGTCGGTGGACCCGATGCCCGGGAAGATCTGGCGTTGCTCGGTGGTCTGGTTGGCGCCGGTTCCGCGGAGATGTCCAGGACGGTCCGCGGTGATGGCGATGACCGCGACATTGACGTGGAGCGCCTCCAGCATCGCCGGATGCAGATTGGCGACAGCAGTGCCCGAGGTCGTGACAACGGGCACGGCCCTCCTTGATGCCTTGGCGAGCCCAAGCGCCAGGAATCCGGCTTCGCGTTCGTCGACGCGAACGTGGAGGCGAATGAGCCCTCGCTGATCAGCAGCATGCAGCGCAAGCGCGAGGGGCCCTGATCGCGAACCTGGCGCAAGCACGGCATCGGTGACGTCGTTGGCGATGAGCGTACGGATCACCTCCAACGCAACCGAGGAGGCGCTCATCCCAGCATCGCCTGAACATCAGCGAGGCGGGCCTGCCAGCGGCCATCGGTCTCTGCGTCAGCGCCCACAAAGTCGTACGCATCCTCATCGAGCACCTGCCGGCCTACCGGGAGGAACCCGTCAACAGGGACGAGCGGCGACGCCACGACATCCCCGTCGAGCAGAGACGTGGTGGCAAGCCCGCACGCGTAGGGCAGCTCGGGCAAGGCGGCTGCGAGAGCAAGCCCGGCGGCGAGACCGATCGAGGTCTCCACGGCGCTGGACACCGCGACCGGTAGCCCGATCTGCTCGGCGATCCGGAGACAGGCATGCACGCCACCGAGCGGTGCAACCTTGAGCACGGCGACGTCAGCTGCGTCGAGCTCGACGACCCGCATCGGATCAGCAGCTCGACGGATCGACTCGTCGGCGGCGATCGGCACGCCGACCCTGCGCCGTACGGCGGCGAGGTCCTCCACGGCGGCGCAGGGCTGCTCGACGTACTCCAGACCGTGGGCCGCACGGTCGAGCGCTGCAGTGGCACTCACCGCTTCGTCGACCGACCAGCCACCGTTGGCGTCGACGCGGATGTTGCCGCGGGGACCGATCGCATCGCGTACCGCCTCGACCCGGACGATGTCCTCGGCAATCGTCTGGCCCTTCTCGGCGACCTTGACCTTGGCGGTGCTGCAGCCACTGGCCCGGACCATCCGCGCTGCATCATCGGGTCCCACTGCGGGAATGGTGCAGTTGACGGCGATGCGATCCCGCACCGGTGCCGGCCACTCGCGCTCGGCGGAGTCAAGGGCAGCGGCGAGCCAGGGCGCTGACGCAGTGGCGTCGTAATCGAGGAACGGACTGAACTCCGCCCACCCCGCAGGGCCCTCGACCAGCATCCCTTCGCGCCGGGTGATGCCACGGAAAGGAGTCGGCATCGCGATCGAATAAGTCCGAAACTCCACGACTGGCAACCTACCGTCCGGATGTGAACCCACGAGTACCTACGGTGGTGGCATGAGGTTCTCGCGCACCCTGTTCCTGCTGGTGCCGCGGGTGCGCCGCACGCTGTGGCCGCGGTGCAACCACCTGATCGCGCTCGACTCCCACGAGCGCATGATCGCGTTGTGTGGCGCCGTCTCCGGCCGACATCACGATTCAGGAACCTGACGAGACATCTGTAACTCTGTCCGCGCGTCTACTGCATCATGTCGATCCTGCAGTCCGCCATGATGATCGGGGCAAGCCTGAAGTTCTCCTTGAGTGCTTCGCCAGCTTGTTCAGCCGTGACCGAAAGCGGAGCAGAATTCAACTTACCCAGCAGAACGAGCAATTTGGAGACGTCTGTTTTGCCGTCCGCAGCCGCAGCGGTCGCAGCAGGTCCCAGCAACTTGCCGAACTTGACCAAGTCGGCAGTCTGTGCAGCGTCCAGCGACTGGCCCGAGGGAGGCTTGACTTTGAACGCTGCCGCCAATGGGGCGCAATAGGTCGCAACAGAGGTCGACGTTGCTGCGACTGAGGGCGAACTGGTCGTGGCACTGTCTGGTGGTGCCGTTTGCTCCGGATCGCTGGTGGTTGCACCCCCACACGCCGCGAGGCCCACGATCAAGAGTGGCATGACGCCGGAAGTGATGCATATTCGTGCAACAGCAGTGGCCATGCCACAAGTATGCTCCCGCCAACGGACTTTGCGCCTGTCGTGCAGGCAATTTGTGGGACCGCCCAATGCTTCGGGGATGAACTCAGGAACTCCGCGTGTGCGGCAGTCAGAACACCTAGGAGCGTCGCAGGGCTTGGCGGTCGACCTTGCCGCCGGGGAGCAGCGGCAGCGAATCGACGAGCACTACGTCGCGTGGGGCCCACGTACGCGGTAGCCCAGCGGCTTCGACGGCGTCACGCACCTCGTCAAGTCTCAGTCCGTCCAGGCACACGGCGTCGGCGGGCACGAGATAGGCGACGACGCGCATGCCCCACTCGTCATCGGGTACACCGACGGCGACGGCATCGCCGACGCCGTCGTGCCCCTGCAGCGCCTTGGTCACCGCTGGCAGCGAGACGTTGACGCCACCGCTGGTGACCACCTCGTCAGTTCGCCCGGTGACTCGCAGCACGCCACGGTCAATCTTCCCGAGGTCGCTGGTGGCGAACCAGCCATCGAGCATGTTGGTGGGCACAGCCGGATCGCCGTAGCCGTCGAACAGTACGGGACCCGCCAGGTGCACCTGATGATCGTCATCGATCCGCACATCCACGCCGTCCAGCGGTACACCGTCATACACACAGCCTCCGCAGGTCTCGCTCATTCCGTACGTACGGACCACGCGGACACCCTCGTAGCGAGCCTTGGCAAGCAGATCTGCCGGCATCGCGGCTCCGCCGATCAGCACGGCATCGAGGCCTGCCAACGCCGCGAACTGGTCGACGAGACGGTGCAGCTGGGTCGGCACCAGCGAT
>CAZWZC010000006.1:43563-51429 GCA_964638755.1 uncultured Aeromicrobium sp.
ATGCATAGAGACGGTCGCCGGTCATCGCCGCGATCGCCTCAGGGATGTCGGTGTGCTCTTCGGCATACACGGGTTCGCTGCCGGCAACGATCGACCGAACGAGCACCTGCAGACCTCCGACGCCGGCGACCGGGATCGCCGACAACCACTGCCCGGGTCCACCCAGTCGGTCGAGTGAAGCATGCGCCGATGCCATGACTGCCTCGTGTGAAAGCACGACGTCCTTGGCTGTGCCGGTGCTCCCGGAGGTACGGACGACGATCGGTTCACCGCCGTCGCGAACCCACGGCTTGAGCAGCTCCAGCACCTCTCGTGGTGTGCCGTCGACCGGCCGCAAGCGTGGCATCATGGGGTCTCGACTGGCGCGAGTGGTCCGACAACCTGGCGCTTGAAGTAGATCCACGGGAACCACATCGTGCCGATGCGCTCCCATCCCTTGTTGTCCAGTTCTCGAGCGCGGCGGCTGCCCACGACGGCACGACGATGTTCCCAACGCGAGGCGGACTTCTCGACGTCGTGGAACCCCGGTCCGTACGCGATCGAGTGCCAGCCCTGCGCACCCCATTCGTTGAGCTGCTCAATCTCGTTGGTGGCCGTCAAGCCGATCAGTCGACGCTGCTCGGGAGAGTCCTCACGGACCTCAGCCTTGATGCCGAAGCGCTGCTGGGCGGCCTGCTTCGACATCCCCAGCGCCGTACCGATCGCCTCCCAGCTCCAGCCGGCGGACCGTGCCGACGAGACGGCCGACAGGTTGAGCGCCCGGGTCTCAGCGTGGGCGCGGCTCGTCAGCACGATGAGATCGAGATGGGCCTGTGGATCGGTGTCGAGACGGCGCCCGATCGTGGGGTCGATCTTTGCGATCGCCTGCGCCAGCAGATCGGCAAGATCGTTCGCAGCGCCTTCACGATCTGGGGTGACCATGCTGTCAACTGTATGTTGACGCACCAAACAGCGTCAACTCGATGTTGACAACCTCACACCGCTGCGCCGCCCGGGTGGTGGCAGACTTGTTGCTCGTGACCACGCCGACGCCAACCAAGCTCTGGATCGCGGGGGCCCGCCCCCGCACACTGCCGGCCGCGATCGCACCGGTCGTCGCCGGCACAGGCGTCGCCGGCTTCTATGACTCGGTCGTCTGGTGGAAGGCGCTGCTCGCCCTCGGCGTCTCACTTGCGCTGCAGATCGGTGTCAACTACGCCAACGACTATTCAGACGGCATCAAAGGCACCGACACCGACCGCGTGGGACCGTTGCGCCTCGTCGGCTCGGGACTCGTGCCGGCACGACAGGTGAAGATCGCTGCCCTCGCATTCCTTGCCCTCGGAGGCGCGCTCGGCCTCGCGCTGGCCGCCTCCTCCTCGTGGTGGATGCTGCTCGTCGGCGCTGCCGCCATCCTCGCGGCGTGGACATACACGGGTGGGCCGTCGCCATACGGATATCGCGCACTGGGAGAGGTCAGCGTGTTCGTCTTCTTCGGTCTGGTTGCCGTGCTCGGCACGGCATACGTTCAGATCGAGCGCATCACCTGGCTCTCGGTCGCCGTTGGCATCGGCGTTGGCGCTCTGGCCTGCGCGATCTTGGTCGCCAACAACTTGCGAGACATCCCGACCGACACCGAGTCGGACAAGCGAACCCTCGCGGTACTTCTCGGCGACAAACGCACCCGGGGCTTCTACGTCTTGCTGATCGTCATCGCCGTCGGCTCGATGACCTGGGCGGCAACATTCACTCCTTGGGCGTTGCTGGCAATACTCGGGTTGCCGTTCCTTGCTCGTGCGAACCGCGTCGTCGCATCAGGCGCAAAGGGTCTGGCCCTGATCCCCGTGCTGCGAGACACAGGGCTGGCCGAGCTCGTGTACGCCGGCGGGCTCGCGCTCGGGCTGGCGCTCGGCGCCTGAGCCCGCGAGCCGCGCCTACACGGTCGGCAGGATGCCAGTCTTGCTGAATTCGGCGAGCGCGTCGGCGTACGGGGTGATGTCGAGACCCTTGGACTCCAGCCATGACTCGTCGAAATAGGTGTGCAGATAGCGCTCCCCGCCGTCACAGAGCAGGGTGACGATGCTGCCGTCCTCTCCCGCTTCGCGCATCTGGCCGATGAGCTGCAGCGAGGCCCAGACGTTGGTACCGGTCGATCCGCCGACCGGACGGCCGAGGATGCCTGAAACCCAACGCATCGCCGCGATCGAAGCAGCGTCCGGTACGTGCACCATGTCGTCGATGACGCCACCGACGAAGGACGGCTCGATGCGCATGCGTCCGATGCCTTCGATGCGCGAAGGTGTGTCCGTCGTGACGGCGGAGCTGTCGGCCTCCCAGCCGCCATAGAACGCCGAGTTCTCCGGATCGGCGACGGCGACGCGGGTCTTGAAGCGTCGATAGCGTACGAAGCGACCGATCGTGGCCGAGGTGCCGCCCGTACCGGCGCCCACGACGACCCAGCTCGGACAGGGATGCGGCTCGGCCTGCATCTGCTCGAAGATCGACTCGGCGATGTTGTTGTTGCCGCGCCAGTCCGTCGCCCGTTCGGCGTAGGTGAACTGGTCCATGTAGTGGCCGTTGCACTCCGACTCCAGGCGGCGCGCCTCGTCGTAGATCATCGCCGGATCATCGACCAGATGACACTGCCCGCCGTAGAACTCGATCAGGGCGATCTTCTCAGGGCTTGTGGTCGCGGGCATGACGGCGACGAACGGCAGGTCGATCAGGCGGGCGAAGAACGCCTCGCTGACGGCGGTCGATCCGCTGGACGCCTCGATGACCGTGCTCTTGGGCCCGATCCACCCGTTGCACAGCGCATACAGGAACAGCGATCGTGCCAGGCGGTGCTTGAGGCTGCCGGTCGGGTGGACCGATTCGTCCTTGAGATAGAGCTCGATGCCCGGCACCGGGATGGGCAGCACGTGCAGATGCGTGTCGGCGCTGCGGTTGGCGTCGGCGTCGACGCGGCGGATGGCCTCGGCGATCCAAGCGCGATCCTCAGTCGATGTCTTCGGCACTGCGGGACTCCTCGAGGCGTTCGGTCATCCGCGCGGCCCGCTCCTGCACGTTGAGCGCCAGCTTGTTTCGAAGATCGGCGAGCAGGAAGATCGACAACACCGACGACAGCAGAAGCGCCACGAGCAGCACCAGCAGGGTGAGGTTGGCGCTCGACTCAAAGAAGATGGATGCGACCAGCCACACCACTGCGAACGTCACGGCGAACACTGCAAGTCGTGCGAACGTGTAGGTCAGGAAAGCCTTCATGTGCGCAGCCTAATCGCTGCCGGGCCGACGACGGGTCCCGGTTGCGGGTATCCCGGTACGGTTGATCGCATGGGCAAGGCACTGATCATCGTGTTGGGTATCGCGCTGCTGGTCTATGCCTTCTTCGACCTCATCGCGACGCCAGGTGACCGCGTGCGGTTCATGCCCAAACCACTGTGGTTCATCGTTCTGCTGCTCGCACCTGTCGGGCCGCTGATCTGGATTTTCTTCGGGCGGCTCAACCCCTCCGCTCCGCCCAAGCCGAGTGGCGGTGCCGGCTGGACTCCCCCGCCCGGACCCAGGGGACCTGACGACGACCCTGACTACCTCCGAGGGCTCTGACCCTGCGCTCTGTGCCGAAACTCGCCAGCGCCCACTGCGGCTGTGCCGAACAACTTCACAAAAGTTGGCGGGTCAGGCGTCCCAGCGGAACAGTCGGCTCGAGATCGCGGTCACTGCGACGGCGAACCCAAGCAGAATGATGATCGGCATGATTGCCGCCGACGGCCCTTCGCCACGCACCATGGTGTCGAGCATGCCCTCATTGAGGTGCTTGAGCGGCAAAACCTGACTGACCGACCTGATCCACCCTGGCGCGCCGTCGAGTGGGAAGAACGAGCCAGACAAGAACGCCATCGGCAGCACGACGAAGTTGGCGATGCCGACCGCTGCTTCCTCGCTCTTTGCAACCGCCCCTGCGAGCAAACCGATCGACATGAACGCGAGCGTTCCGGCGGTGAGCAGCGGGAGCACCATGGGCCACGAACCGGTCAGCTTTAGACCAAACAGTCCGGCTCCGACCGCGAGGAAGATCCCCGTCTGGATCGCGGCGATCGAAAGGCTCACCGCGATACGAGCGACCACCACGGTCCAGGTGGGGATCGGCGCCAATCGCAACCGCCTCAACAAACCGTTCTTGCGCCAGACGACCAGGTTGGTCGCGGCGCCGAACGTGGCACCGGTCGCGATCGCCCAACCCAGCAGACCGGGTGTGACGAACTGGATTGCCGTCAACGAGTCATCCTCAACCCGATCGGCCTTGAGTGCGTACTTCGGCGGTTCTCCCGTCACGGAGATGTTTGCCGACTGGACCACAGCCTGGAAGATTCCCTGCACCGTGGCAGATCCCACGGGGTCGGCTTCGGAGAACCTCAACCTGAGGGTGTCGCCGTCCTGGGTGACGACGGCATCGGCGTCACCCTTCTTGACCTTGCGGATGGCGGCCGCTTCGTTCTTGGACTTCTTGATCTTCAGGCTCTTGTCGAAGAATGCCTTGGCGTCCTTCGGTGCGTCGTCAAGGATGGGCACGGCGCCGACCTGGATGATGTCGGCCTTCGACTCACCCTGGTCCGTGAGGATGCCGCCGAAGAGCACCAGGAACATCAGCGGGAAGATCACCGCGAAGAAGAACGCCATCTTGTCGCGGAAGAAGCCCTTGAGCATCGCGGTCGAGAGCGCCTTCAGGGTTCTCATGCTCGGTACTCCCGCCCCGTGAGCTGCAAGAAGACGTCCTCAAGAGATGCACCTTTGACGCTCAGCCCGTCGAGCGCATTGCGCGAGGCGAGCTCTGAGAGCACGCGTGCCGGGTCGCGCGTGGTGATGGTCAACTCGGAGTCGTCGTCGCGTACTGCGGCGTCGCCGCTGAGTGCTCGAGCATCGTCTGCGGACAGGGTGCCGGGGGCGACGCTGATGCGCACGGGTGCGTCCAGCCCGCGTACGAGGGCCGCTGGCGTGTCAAGCTCGAGAATCTTGCCCGAGTCCATGATCGCAACTCGTTCGCAGAGCGCCTCCGCCTCGTCCATGTAGTGCGTGGTCAGCACGACCGTGCGGCCGGAGTCGTTGAGTCGACGCAGCACGTCCCAGAGGTTGCGTCGGGCCTGCGGATCGAGTGCAGCAGTTGGTTCGTCGAAGAACACGACATCCGGCTCGTGCACCAGAGCACAGGCGATCGACAGGCGCTGCTTCTGACCGCCTGACAGGTCCTCGGTGCGGGTCTTGTCCTTGGCCTCGAGCCCCACAGCCTCCAGCAGCTCGTCGGTTCGACCTGCGGCGACGCCATACAGCGCGCCGAACGTGTCGAGCTGCTCACGAGCGGTCAGCCGCTCGAAGAACGACGAGCTCTGCAGCTGTACGCCCATGCGGTGCTGCAGCTCGGGCTCGCGCTTCCATGGCTCGAATCCGTCGACCGTCACGGAGCCCGCCTGTGGCTTGCGCAGCCCCTCGATCATCTCGAGCGTCGTGGTCTTGCCCGCGCCGTTGGGTCCGAGCAGTCCGAAGAACTCGCCCGATGCAACGGTAAAGCTGACCCCGTCGACGGCACGTGTATCGCCGTACGTCATCACGAGCCCTTCGGCCCTGATCTCCACCCCCATGCGACGACCATAGCGCGGTCTTTTCGTCACCACCCGTGACAGATGGCTCACTTTGCGTAGGTGTGCTGGCTTCCGCCGAAGAGCAGATTGACGCCGTAGAAGCTGAACAGGAAGGTGGCAAACCCGATGAGGCACAAGATCGCGACCCGCCGCCCTCTCCAACCAGCGGTCACCCGTGCGTGGAGGTAGCCGGCGTAGACGATCCACGTGATCAGTGCCCAGACCTCCTTGGGATCCCAGCCCCAATAGCGGCTCCAGGCCTCGTATGCCCAGATGGGACCGGCGATCAACGCTCCGAAGGTCCAGATCGGGAACGCAACTGCGATGACGCGAAAGGCGACACGGTCCAACACCATCGGCTCTGGGACGCGAGCCAAGAACGACCCCTCCGTGCCGCGCCCCTGGGCACGAGACTTGAGCAGGTAGAGCGCCGAGGCGGCCGCGCTGACCAAGAACAGAGCGCCTGCGATCATCACCGCAGCGACGTGGATGACAAGCCAGTAGGAGTGGAGCGCCGGGACTGTGGGGCCAGCAGGCACGTAGACGCTGAACCCGATTCCGAGCAGCACCAAGGCGAAGCCGGTCACAAAGATGCCCAGCCACGCCGCGTCCCAGATGCGGACAAGCACGAAATACACAGTCAAAGCGATCAGAGAGCCGGTGAGCGCGAACTCATACATGTTGCTCCACGGCACCCGCTGCGCTGCAAGCCCGCGGGTCAGCGATCCGACGGCCAGGAGGACGATCGTCAGACCGGTGAGTGACACGGCAATCGACGACATCATCGTGCTGGTGTCGACCCGCTCTGGCTTCGGCGGCTCAGTCCGTCCCGCGGCGACGCCGACCGGCTCCGGCGTCTTGGCGAAGCCCCACTCCGCGAGGTGAGCCAAAAAGGCCAGGCCAACAACTGCGGTGGCGGACGCCACGGCGTAATTGGAGATCTGCGCCAGGTCGGCGAGGCTCATGACGGCTCCTTCGGCTTCTCGAGTCCTTCATGCAGCTTGGCGAGGAAGGCGTCCAGGTCAGCCGGAAGGCCGTCGCGTGGATTGCGGTCCAACACCGCGACATCCACCACGGTACGTGAGCCGTCACGCCGCATTCGCACCCAGGTGCGACGAGGACTGATGAACAGTGAGAGGACGAGACCGAGGAGTCCAGCGGAGATCCCTCCCAACGGAACCTTCACGAACGGTGACGAGCTGAACTGGAACCGAGCGAACTGCGCGGTGCTCACATATTCGATCGTGCCACCACCGGGCAGGTCGGTCTTTTGGCCCGGGCTGAGGCTGATCCGAAATCCCTTGCCGTTGGGGGCGAGATATTGCTTCATCTTGGTCTTGTCGAGCACGTAGACCGACTGCGGGAGTCCGTTGTCCAAGCCCAGGTCGCCGTGCCAGACGAACAGCCCGAGCAGCGGATTGGCGGCACCGGGGAATGCCGAGATCGAGACCCCGTCGTCGCCGGTGATCGCCGTCGGCAGGAAGAAGCCCTGAAAGCCGAGTCCTTCGGGCTTGGCGCCTGGCACCTTCACCACGCCGTTGGAGGTGTATGACGGATCGGTCGGCAGGAATGGGACAGCGTCGTCGAACACGACCGCACCTGTGGAGTCCGTGACGCGGATGACGGGTGCATAGCCCTGACCGATCAAGTGGACAGACGTGCCGTCGATCGACAGCGGGTGGTTGACCTTGATGTCATAAGGCTTTGCGGCGACACCAGGCTCCGACTCGTAGGTGCCGACGGCACGAAACAGTCGCGGTGCGCCGGGCTGGACACTGCCCAGTGGCTGGAACTTCGCGGTCAGGTCGTCAAGGGTCAGCGAAAACGGAGGCAGGTTGTCAGTGTCGAACAATGCCCCCGAGCCGAACTCGTCGTACTGAGTCAGCACGTTGGAAAAGCCGTCACCCTCGGTCACGATCGATGTGCCGCGATAGCCGAACAGTGTACCGACCGCCACTCCGACCAGGACGACGACAACACTGACATGGAACAGCAAGTTGCCGGCCTCGCGCAGAAACCCTTTCTCGGCGCTGATCTCGACCACATCGTCCTGCGTGAGAACGTCGACGCGGGTACCTCGCAAAGCGCGTCGAGCGGCAATCGTGACCTGTTCCAAGGAGCGCTCGGTCTCAAAGGACGCTGATGCGGGAAGCCGGCTGAAGTTCTTGGGCGCCATCGGCGGCCGGGCACGTAGAGCGCGGAGGTAGACGAACGAACGCGGCAGGATGCAGCCCACGAGCGACACCAACAG
>CAZWZC010000007.1:0-50496 GCA_964638755.1 uncultured Aeromicrobium sp.
GACGTCCCACGATCTCCTTTGGCCTCATGGCCGGCGAACCACTGCAACGCGCACTTGGTCAACGTGTTCATCTGGCTTCCGGACAGCCTCAGGGCCACCTCTGGGTCGCGTACGGGGACGTCGGTCGAGGTGCGATCGGCCAGACCCCACCAGCGACCTGGGTGAGCGGCGCGACCCGATGGATGCTCAGCCAACCGGGCGAGCTGGATCGCGACGCGCTCGCGGACCGCCGAATCATCTGTTGACTCGCCGATGCGCCGCAGCTCGGCAATGGCACCACGCAGAGACAGCGAACGCTGGGGTCGAGGTTGTGCATCGGGGAGCGTACGGGTGGCTGCACCTGACAGATGCGCGTGCAGCTCACCCACGAAGCGTGATGGCTGTTCGCCCTCGTCTGAACCGCTGGCAACCGCCGTGACGAGAAGTCGCGACTTGGCGCGGCTGCAGGCGACATAGAAGAGTCGTCGCTCCTCGGCTGCTGCGGCCCAGGGAGACGGAGGGGGAAGAACCCGGTCGGGCGAGAGGCGGTCACCCTGCAGCAGGGACCCGCGGACGCGTACGTCGGGCCACTCTCCGTCCTGAACGCCCGCGACAATCACCAGGGGCCACTCAAGTCCCTTGGACCGGTGCGCCGTCATGAGCTGGACAGCTTCGCCTGAATCGCCGCTCTGGGCGATCGAGTCGGCTGGGATCTGCTGTGCCTCCAGCGCACGAGCGACCTCGGCGACAGAGCGATGGGCATCGCGTTCTTCGGCCCGCGCTGCTTCGGCGAACAGGGCGCATACCGCGTCCAGGTCGTGGTTGGCTCGGGCGTTGCCATCACCGTCGCCCTCGGCCTCGGCCCGGAGCCGGGTGGGCCAGCGAGTTCCGTCCCACACCGTCCAGAGGACCTGCTCGGCTGGCGCGCCGGTGGTGATCTGGTTGGCGGCCTTGCGGAGCAGCTCGCTGAGCTTGGCGGCAGCCTCGGCAGCTCGTGCCGGCGGGCCGACGACTTCCAGCGTCGAGAGAAGCACCGGCTCACCGAGCGCCTCGGCGATGAGCAGGCGTGATGCACGAGGGGTCTCGCCGTCGGCGGCATCCCGTTGACGAAGCGTCCGGCCGAGGCGCCGCACACCGGCGGCGTCGAGATGTCCGAGCGGTCCGGTGAGCAGCGAGTGGGCAACATCGGGTGTGAGCGCCTCGCCCCGACTCATGGAGTCGGCTGCGTGCAGAGCCGAGAGCAGGGTGCGTACAGCTGGTTCGACTGCGAGCGGGAGCTCGTCACCAGCAACCTCGACCGGCACGCCTGCCGCGGCCATTGACCTCTGCAGCCGCATGAGGTGAGCACCGGACCGGACGAGCACCGCCATGTCGCGCCATGGAGTGTGATCGTGCAGGTGGGCTTCGCGAAGCATCAGTGCAATGTGCTCGGCTTCGGCAGTCGGCGTGGAATAGGTGTGCACGTCCACCGCGCCGTCGTCATCGACCTTGCTCGTCGGATTGCGCAGCGCTTCGTACGCCGCGCCGTCCACGGCTCCAAGCGCACCCTTGTTGTCAATGATCGATCGGACGGCTGCTGCGATGTCTTTGCCGTAGCGGTTGGTGTAGCCAAGCGTGATGCGTGGAGCAGGTCCCGCTGGCGTCGCGAACTGATCCGGGAACTCGACGATGCCACGGACGTCAGCACCGCGGAAACCGTAGATCGACTGATAAGGGTCGCCCACCACGACGAGGTCCCGCCCGTCGCCGGCCAATGCCTTGAGGAGCTCGACCTGCAAGGGATCGGTGTCTTGGTATTCGTCAACCACGACCAGCGCCAGCTTCGCGCGCCAGCGGTCTCGGACCTCAGGATTCTTGAGCAGATTGACGACCGCGAAGATGAGGTCGGTGTGGTCGATCGTGTTGGCGAGGGCTGCCACTGCAGTCACTTCGTCGAAGAACGACGCTGCTGACTTCCAGTCGTCGCGATCAACACGCGTCGCCACCTGCGCGAGATCGGCGTCGTCCATGCCCAGCGCCCGGGCCGCTGCGATCAGGGAGCGCAGCTCCGACGCGAGACCCCTCGTCCGCAGTGCCGGACGGAGCACGGCGGGCCACTGCTCTGCATCGACACCGGCGAGCACCTCGGCGATCATGGCATGGTTCTCGGGTGCGCTCAGCAACCGGATCGGGCTTGCGAAGTCGGTGGGTGACTGTTCGGCGCGGAGCAGCGCGTAGCAGAACGCGTGGAACGTCATCGCGGGCGTGGTGCTCATCGTACGGGCCAGGCGACGAGCGATGCGTGACCGTACCTCCTGTGCGGCCTTGCGACTGAAGGTCAGTACGAGGATCTGGTCGGGACTCAGTCCACCGTTCTCGACCCGATCGACCACCAGCTCGACGAGCGCAGTGGTCTTGCCCGCGCCCGGACCCGCCAGCACCTGCAACGGCCCACCAGAGCCTGAGTTGAAGTGATCGAGCACTGCCTGCTGACTGTCATCGAGCACCGGCGGGGTGATCGACGCGGCACTGGGCCGCCGCAGGACGTATTCGGGCATGAGCCCCATCTCACCAGACGGGGCTGACAGTCAGTCGTCGAACCGCCACAAGGCTTCGGCAATGTCGACGCGACCCCGACGTACCGGTGTTCGCTCAGCCTTCCACTGGCTCTGCGCCTCAATGATCAAGTACGAGGGCAGCGAGCCATCCGCGCGTACGACGCGCCACCACGGCACTCCGTGACCCTCACGCGCCATCACGCCGCCGACCCCACGCGGTCCTCCGCGCCCAAGCCGATCGGCGATCGCGCCGTACGTCAGGACCCGGCCGACCGGGATCGTCTCGACCATCTCGAGCACGTCCTCGGTGAAGCCAGCGTCCATCCACCCATTGTCCCCGCTGACTCAGTATGTGGGCTGGCTCGGGTCGATCTGGTTGACCCACGCGACGACACCGCCGCCGACGTGCACCGAATCCTTGTAGCCCGCACCCTTGAGCACGGCAAGCGCCTCGGCAGAACGTATGCCGGTCTTGCAGTACAGGACGATCTGCTTGTCACCCGGGAGCTGCTCGAGCGCCTTGCCGTTGAGGAACTCGCCCTTGGGGATCAGGATCGAGTGCGGGATTTTGTTGATCTCGTACTCATTGGGTTCGCGCACGTCGACCAGCACGAACTCACGCCCGCCGTCACTCCGCTCCTTGAGCCACCCTTCGAGCGCCGAGACCGAGATGGTCGAGTCGGCGGCCGCATCAAGGGCTTCCTCGCTGAGTGCCCCGCAGAACGCTTCGTAGTCATCCATGAGCGCGGTGATCTCGTGACCAGTGGGGTCACGCTGGACGCGCAAAACTGAATACCGCATCTCGAGTGCGTCGTAGACCATGAGTCGGCCGATCAGCGGATCGCCGATGCCGGTGATGAGCTTGATCGCCTCGGTCGACATGATCGAGCCGATCGACGCGCACAGTACACCCAGCACACCGCCCTCGGCGCAGGACGGGACCATTCCCGGCGGCGGCGGCTCGGGGTAGAGGTCGCGGTATTGGGGACCCTCTTGCGCCCAGAACACGCTGACCTGACCTTCGAAGCGGTAGATCGAGCCCCAGACGTACGGCTTGCCGAGCAGGACTGCTGCGTCGTTGACGAGGTAGCGGGTCGCGAAGTTGTCGGTGCCGTCGAGGATCAAGTCGTACGGTGCAAAGATCTCCATCACGTTGTCGGTGTCGAGCCGCACGTTGTGCCGGATCACGTTGACGTACGGGTTGATCTCGGCAACCGACTCGGCCGCCGAGTCGACCTTGGGCTTGTCGATGTCGGACTGCCCGTGGATGACCTGGCGTTGCAGGTTGGACTCGTCAACCACGTCATCGTCGATGATGCCCAGAGTGCCGACTCCGGCTGCCGCCAAGTAGAGCAGCGCGGGGCTGCCCAGGCCACCGGCGCCGATCACCAGCACCTTGGCGTTCTTGAGTCGTTTCTGCCCTGTCATGCCGACGTCGGGGATGATCAGGTGTCGGCTGTAGCGACGTACCTCATCGAGCGTGAGCTCGTCAGCGGGTTCGACTAGTGGGGCAACCACGGCGTTCTCCTCGTTGGGGTTCTGGTGTTGGCACAACGCCGCGACCACCCCCATTGTTCCGCGAGCGGCCTGAGGGGATGACAAGCGTCCGGATCCTGGGCAACCGTCGGTCCACTAGGCTGCACACGTGAGTGAAGTCATCCCGTTGCGAGCTCGTACGAGCCGGCTGCCCCGGACCGCACGTCGCGCCCAGTTGCTTGAGGTTGCCCTCCAGGTGTTCGTGGAGCAGGGCTATCACTCGGCATCGATGGATGAGATCGCCGAGCGCGCCGGGGTTTCCAAGCCGGTGCTCTACCAACACTTCCCTGGCAAGCTCGACCTCTACCTCGCACTGCTCGAGACCTCCTGCGACACCGTGATTGACGGAGTCAAGACGGCACTCGCTTCGACGACAGACAACCGCAAGCGTGTGCAAGCCACGATGGAGCTCTGGTATGACTACGTCGCTGACCGCGGCGAGGCGTTCCGGCTCGTGTTCGAGTCTGACCTCACCAGCGACCCTTCTGTGCGCGAGCAGGTCGACCGGGTTATCGAAGAATCAGCGGCGGCCATCGCCGAGGTGATCGCCGAGGACACCGGACTCCCCAAGGCCGCCTCACACCTACTTGCAGTCAGCCTCGTCGGCATGGGCCACGTCGGCGCCCGCAACTGGCTTTCAGCTGATTCAACACTCACCCGCGACGAAGCGGTGCAGCTCGTTGCCGGCCTCGCCTGGCGAGGTATCGGCGGGTTCCCCCGCAATGAAGAAGACACGAACCAAGGAGATGAGTGACCGTGGAGGTCAAGATCGGCGTCCAGTACGCCGCCCGCGAGCTGTCTGTAGCAACTGATTCAGAGCCGCAGGCAGTGCTCGATGCACTCAGCAAGGCGATCGCCGACGACTCGGTGTTCGTTCTCACCGACGACAAGGGTCGCACCGTCGCCGTTCCGGCCGAACGTGTGGCCTACCTCGACTTCACGTCGGATGTCGGCCGCAAGGTCGGATTCGGCCTGACGGCAGGGGCCGCAGCCAAGAAATGAGCCGCCCGCTCCTTCCTCGCCGTCGCAACCGCTCGTTCATTGCGCCTGACGGGGTTTCGCCCGCACGCCAGCCTAGTTTGCGCTCGGCACATGGTTGCGATGATTTAGCTTGTGGCGTACGACGAGGCGTGGCCGACCAGACACGCGCTTGAGCGGTGACTTGGTCGCCCAACGGCCACGGGCGCGGTGACTTGGTTGGCCTATTCCACAGGCTGAGGGCAACTACCTCACCGCTCCATCGTGCGTTGGCCGACTACCTCACCGCTCCACGCGCCCGACCAGTTCACCGGTCCGGCGCGTCTACGCGGCGAGGCCGAGTTTTTCCATACGGGCGGCGTGGCCCTCGGTGAGCCGGGTGAACATCCGGCCGATTCCCGCAAGATCCATGCCGGGATGGTCGACACCACCGACCAGGACAGCGCTCAGCGCATCGCGCTCGGCGACCACCATCTGCGCTTGGCTGAGGGCTTCGCCCATCAGTCGGCGCCCCCACAGTGCAAGGCGTCCACCGACCTTCGGGTCATCGGCGATCGCACCGCGTACCGCCTCGATCACGAACTCTGAATGCCCCGTGCCGCTCAGCGTCTCAAGGACGAGCGCCCGGGTCTCGGCGTCGAGATAGGCAGCGATCTCGCGATAGAAGTCGGCGGCAAGGCCATCACCGACATAGGCCTTGACGAGCCCCTCGAGCCAGTCAGCCGGCGCGGTCTGCAGGTGGAACCGGTCAAAGGTGTGAGTGAACATCGACATCGTCTCGTACGGGTCCTCGCCCAGCTCGACGAGCCGATCGCGCAACTTGGCGAAGTGATCGAACTCCGCGGCCTCCATCGCCATGATCTCGGCCTTCGTCTTGAGATCCGGCGCCATCTTGGCGTCCTCGGCGAGCCGCTCGCACGCTGTCATCTCGCCGTACGCGAGCACGCCCAGCAACTCGATCATGCCGGTGCGGTACACGGGATCATCGATCTCGTTGGGCGTCTTGTTGTCGTCTGGAGCCATAACCCTGCAGCGTAGCGTGAGGGCACAGTCGACGGACGTTAGAATGGTTGACACCTCATCTGCGAACTCGTCTGAGAATCGCAAGAACCTGAAGAATTCGAGAAGCCAATCACTACGTTTAGAGATCTGGGCGTCATGCCCGAGATCGCCGACTCACTCAAAGAGGTCGGCATCGAAGATGCATTCCCCATCCAGGAGATGACCCTCTCCGTCGCGCTCATGGGCACCGACCTGATCGGCCAGGCGCGCACCGGAACCGGCAAGACGCTGGCGTTCAGCATCCCCCTCATTCAGCGCACCGTCGCCCCGCACGATGCTGACTACGAACAGGTCGTCGCCGGCAAGCCGCAGGCCCTCATCGTCGCTCCCACGCGCGAGCTCGCGATCCAGGTCGCCAGCGACATCGCGATTGCCTCCAAGCTGCGCGGAACCCGCAACCTCACGATCTACGGCGGTGTTCCGTACGAGAGCCAGCTCGACGCACTCGAAGCCGGCGTCGACATTGTCATCGGCACACCAGGGCGCCTGCTCGACCTTGCCAACCGCGGCGCCCTCGATCTGTCACACGTGAAGTCGCTCGTCCTCGACGAGGCCGACGAGATGCTCGATCTAGGCTTCCTGCCCGATGTCGAGTCCCTGCTTGCCAAGACTCCGGAGACCCGCCAGACGATGCTGTTCTCGGCGACGATGCCGGGCGCCATCGTCGGCCTGGCGCGCAAGCACATGCGCCACCCCATGAACATCCGCGCCGAGTCCGGCGATGACAACCAGATGGTGCCGGCGACAGCGCAGTTCGTCTGGCAGGCGCACGAGATGGACAAGGCCGAGATCGTGGGTCGAATCCTCCAGGCCGACGATGTCGGCAAGGTGTTGATCTTCACGCGTACCAAGCGCACCGCGCAGCGCGTCGCCGACGAGCTCGTCGATCGCGGCTTTCCGGCCTCACCGCTGCACGGTGACATGGCGCAGCCCGCACGCGAGAAGGCGCTCATCCGCTTCCGCGAGGGCACGATCAACATCCTCGTCGCAACCGATGTGGCCGCCCGCGGCATCGACGTCGCTGGCATCACGCACGTCATCAACTACAACTGCCCCGAGGACCACAAGACCTACGTCCACCGGATCGGCCGTACGGGCCGAGCTGGTGCGTCAGGTATTGCCGTCACCTTCGTCGACTGGGCTGACCTGGTGCGCTGGAAGCTCATCAACACCGAGCTGAAGCTGCCGTTCGACGAGCCGCAGGAGACCTACTCGACTTCAGATCACCTGTTCCACGATCTTGGCATCGACCGCGCCACCAAGGGCCGCCTCAAGGCAGCTTCACCGCGCGAGCCAAAGAAGGACAACGACCGTGGAGGTCGGGGTCGAAGCGGCGGAGGCGGCGGCCAGCGCAACAGCGGCGGTCAGCGCGGCGGTCACTCCGGTGAGCAGCAGCAGTCAACGTCGGCTCCGGCTGGCGATGGCGCCCCTCGTACGCCCCGCAAGCGCAACCGCAACCGTTCACGCGGTGGCGCCCCCGTAGCCAAGCAGGACTAACTCGACTCGACCTCAAGATTCCCAGCAGGTCCTCGAAATCTGGCACTGATCCCCTGTTGCAACAAGGGTCCGGTGCCAGTTTTCTGTCCGCGGCAGACAGCTTGCTGGCTGCTGCTGCTGCTGGGAAACTAGTGGCGCGTGAGGTCAGGCAGTCACGACGACGCTGGTGCCGATGGGGGCGAAGTCCCAAAGCGCAATCGCGTCCGGCAGCCATTGGCGTACGCAGCCGGCCGACAGCCGGGTGCCGAGCTGCGCCTCCGTCTGCTCCAGCGTTCCGGAGTAATCCTTCGGAACGCTGTGAAAGCCGATCGGCGCGCTGAACCCAGTGGCGAATCGTACGAAATACTCCATCGTGCCGCTGCCATCGAAGGCATTTGCACGACGTGCCTTCGACTGAACCTTGTATGAGCCTGGCTGCAGGTTGTTGAAACGGCTGCCTGAGACAAGATACGTCCGCTCGACCGAACCGTCGCCCTTGATCAGCCAGACCCGCTGGTCGCTCTGGTCGAACACGATGCGATAGCCAGCACCGGAAGCAGAGGGCGGTGCCGGTGAGACCGGGGCGGCCGACAGCGCCTGCGCCTCCGCAGTCACCTTGGGTTTGGGGATGTCGATCTTTGCAAGCGAAGCGGTCTCGATCGAAGCTTGGGTCAGGGCCGTGGCCGCGACCGAGGGCTTCTGCTCGGCGATCTGCGGGATTGCGCCCATGGCGGCAGCACTCCCAGCCGCAGCCGTGAGGCCCAGAGCAAGCGCCACAGCAGCAACGCGACCCCGGCGACGGGGTGCGCGATGCGATGCGCGGTGCTTGGACATGACCACAATCGTATCGCGAGAGCCGTTTGAGAGGGTCTGGTTCAGCGGCGCGCTGCCAGCATCCAGGCAGCAACCTCGCGGTAAGCCTCGGCGCCCTTGTGTGTCCTCGCGGTGTCGAGGATCGACCGTCCGTACGCCGGGGCCTCGGCAAATCGGATCGTTCTCGGGATCGGCGGCGTGATGACGGGCAGCTCGTACGTGTCGCCGATCGCGCGTACGACGTTCTGCGCGTGGGTCGTGCGACCGTCATACATCGTCGGCAGGACACCCATCACGGTGAGCTTGGAGTTGATGAACTTCTTGACGTCGTGGATTGTGTCGAGCAGCTGTCCGACGCCACGGTGCGCGAGCGTCTCGGCCTGGATCGGGATCAGCACGGAGTCAGCGGCCGACAAGGCGCCGACCGTGAGCACACCGAGTGCCGGTGGGCAGTCGAGCAGGATCCAGTCGTAGTCGCCGGTCACCTTGTCCAGTGCGACGCGCAGGCGCTGCTCGCGGCCCGTACGTCCAACGAGCTGTTCCTCAGCGTGGCCCAACGAGACATTGGACGGAAGCAGATGAAGGCCGTCGTCGGTGATGACAATGGCGTCCTCGGCGACGGACGTACCGAGGAGCACCTCGGCGATGGTGATGTCGAGGTCCTCGGGATCGATGCCGAGCGAGAACGTCAGGCTGCCCTGGGGATCGAGATCGACGAGAAGCACCCGCTGCTGCAGCTCGGCCAGCGCGGCGCCGAGCGAGGCAACAGTCGTCGTCTTGGCAACTCCACCCTTCTGGTTGGCCACCGCAATGATCGTCGTCACGTCAGCCATTGTGTCATCGTGGCGCTCGGCCACGGTGCGGCTCCCCGAGACCGTTTGGCATGCTTGGCCCATGAGTGAGCGGCAGCGAACAAATCATGGCGCACGGTTCGTGCCAGTGGCTACGTACTGTGCCCTTTCCACCGAGGTGACGGCATGACATGTCGCGCGCTGATCACTGGCCCCACCTCAGGCATCGGCAACGCGTACGCCATGGAGCTCGCCAGGCGCGGCTATGACCTCGTGCTCGTCGCCCGAGACACCGAGCGCCTGGAGTCGGTTGCCGCCCAGCTGCGCTCCAAGCACCGGATCGACGTCGACGTCATCACGGCCGACCTTGCCACCGAGGATGGGCTCTCCCGCGCCGTCAACGCCGTCACCGACACGACCTCCCCAATCGATCTGCTCGTCAACAACGCGGGTTCGTCACTTGCGGGTTGGTTCGGCACCACCGACATTGCAGACGAGGATCACCAGCTCGACCTGCTCGTACGAGCCCCCATGCATCTGATGGACGCGGCGATCAAGGCCATGGCTGGCCGACGCGGAGGTCAGATCATCAACGTCTCCAGCGTTGCTGCGTTCACGCCGCGTGGCGCCTATTCAGCCCACAAGGCGTGGCTGCTCAACCTGTCGGAGTGGGCCAACATCCACTATGCCGACGTCAACATCTCCGTGATGGCACTGTGTCCCGGCTTCGTCCGCACCGAGTTCCACCAACGCGGCAAGATGGACATCTCGACCGTCCCCAAATGGATGTGGTTGAAGGCCGACAAAGTTGTCAAGACGTCACTCAAGGACCTCGACAAAGGCAAATCGGTCTCCATCCCGTCGATTCGCTTCAAGGTGATCACCATCTTGGCGCGCCACATGCCCAAGCGCATCGTCACCCGAGCCGCCAAGCGCGGTCGTTGAGCGTGAGCATTCCGAAAACCCTCGCCCTTCCGGACGGAGTCGAGGCGGTCAGGATCCAGGCGAATGGCATCGACGTCGCGGCCCATGTGGCACGCATCGACAAACCACGGGCACATGTGCTCCTTGTTCCCGGTTGGACTGGCAGCAAGGAAGACTTCACCCAGGTCCTCCCACTCCTCGCCGCCTCCGGGTTAGACGCGACCGCATACGACCAGCGCGGGCAGTACGAGACGGTCGGCCATCCCACCGACGACTACACGCTGCCGGGATTCGCCCGGGACGCCATCGCCGTCGCTGCGGCTGCTTCACCGCGCCCCTCACACCTGTTGGGTCATTCGTTCGGCGGACTGGTCGCGCAACAGGCCGCTGTCGACAGCCCGGCTTCGTGGCACACCTTGAGCCTGCTCGACACCGGTCCGGGCGCTCTGGGCGAGAGTCCACACCGCCCGTTGCAGATGCTGGTCCAGGCACTCGGCAAGGTGCCACTCCTGCAGATCCATGAGATCAGGGAGCAGGGCATACGACGTCCAGCGCAGATCACCCGGTTCCTTGCCAAGCGGTTCACCAGCAACTCGGTTGCCTCGCTGCGCGCCATCACCCAGCTGCTGCTCGATGCGCCCGACATCATCGACGAGGTCGCGACGCTCGACCTGCCGTATTGGGTTGGTCGGGGCGCCGATGACGACGCCTGGGGTCACGACGTGCAGGCCGCCATGGCTGAGCGCCTTGGCACAAGGATCCACGTCATACCGGACAGCGCGCACTCCCCTGGGGTCGAGAACCCGCAAGGCTTGGTAGATGCGTGGTTGCCCTTCCTGGACAATCACAGCTGATGGGCGTCACCCGCGGCTTCACCGGTCGCCCACGGGGCGACACCGATGACCGGCTCCCGCCTGGCCAGTACGACACGGGTACGTCATGGCCCGTCCTATCGGCCGAGCTGACCCCGAACGTCGATCTCGGGAAATGGAAGCTGACGATCGCGGGCCTCGTCGATCATCAGGCGACCTGGACATGGGAGGAGCTGCGCACGCAGCCTTCTGACTCGTACCACGGCGACATCCACTGCGTGACGACCTGGTCGAAGTTCGACACCGTGTTCAAGGGTGTCAGCCTCGACGCACTGCTCGAGGTCGCCGGACCCCAACCCGAGGCAACCCACATCCTCGCCACCGCCACGACGGGCTACACGACCAACCTGCCCATCGACGACGTACTCGATGGCAAGGCGTGGATCGTCTGGGAGTTCGACGGATTGCCGTTGACCCCGGAGCACGGCGGCCCCGTACGCATGCTGGTTCCGCACCTCTACTTCTGGAAGTCGACGAAGTGGATCACCCGTATCGACTTGCTCGATCACGACGAACCGGGCTTCTGGGAACGCAACGGCTATCACGATCGCGGCGACCCTTGGCTCGAGCAGCGCTACCAGGGTGATGCATGACGTTTGTTCCGGTCGGCAAGAACTGGACCACGGGGATCGTGCAGGAGATCGAGCGACCCAATAACCAGTTCGTCAGGATCCGACTTGAGGTCGCCGACCGTACGCCTCACCGTCCGGGTCAGCACTACGTGGTGCGACTGCGCGCACCAGACGACTACACCGCCCAGCGGTCCTACTCGATCGCATCCGATCCAGTCGATCCGCTGATCGAGATCATGGTCGAGGTCCTGCCACGCGGCGAGGTGTCCCCATTCCTGCACAAGATCGCCGAGGTGGGTGACGAGTTTGAGCTGCGTGGCCCGATCGGCCGATGGTTCGTCTGGGACGGCGTGACCCCATCGATCTGCGTTGCCGGAGGCTCTGGTGTGGTGCCGTTCGTTTCGATGCTCCGCACGGCGCAACGTACCGGCGCTGATCAGTTCGTCAAGGTCATCGCATCGGCGCAGACTCGTGAGCGCCTCCCCTACATCGACGAGCTCGAGGCGTACGGCGCGTTCATCGCTCTCACCCGGGAAAACCATCAGGATCGCGTCGCTGCTCACATCTACCCCGATGAGGTGGCCGCACTTGCGGACACAGCGGAGCGAGCATACGTGTGCGGCTCGGTTGGCTTCGTGAGCTTCGCTGGCAGAATCCTCGGTGAGGCAGGAGTACGCGCCGATGACGTCCGCGTCGAGCAGTTCGGCCCCTCCGCCTAGCCAAACTCAGCCGAGGAGACGGTGGAGCTGGTCGCGGGACGTGGTGTTGCAGCCAAGGTCGAAGCCGATCTTGCCGGTCCCGTGATAGTCGCTGGACCCCGTACGTACGAGCCCGAGCTCACGGGTGATCTGAGCCAGCCCTGCCCGGTCCTCGCCGTCGTGGTCGTTGTGGTCGATCTCGATTCCGTCGAGTCCAACGTCCGTGAGTGCAGCGATCCGCGACCGGGTCAGGACACGCTTGCTCCCACGCGACCATGGATGCGCCAAAACGGTCTTGCCGCCAGCATCCTTGACGAGGCCGATCGCCTGCTCGAGGTCGGCAGCGTAGCGATCGACGTACGCCGGTTTGCCCGGCATGAGGTAGCGCTCGAAGGCTTCGTCACGATTGGCGACGACTCCAAGCTCGACCAGCGCATCGGCGACATGGGGTCGACCCATCGCCGCGGCATTGACGGAGTGCCTGCGTACGTCATTGGCGTCGATGTCGATACCGAGCCCGCGCAGCCGTTCGAGCGTCGCGGGCAGACGTGAGTTGCGTCCATCGAGAACTTTGCCGAGCTCATCCAGGAGCGGGCGGTTGGTCGGATCGAACTCATAGCCGAGCAGGTGGACGCTCCTGCCATCGCAACGAGTCGAGATCTCGATGCCCTTGACGAGCTGAATGTCGGAGTGCCTGGCTGCCTTCTCGGCCTCGCGCCAGCCCTCGGTTGAGTCGTGATCGGTGATCGCCACAACCTCAAGGCCTGCGGCGACGGCGTTGGCGATGAGCTCAAGCGGAGAGTCTGTGCCGTCGGACCTGTTGGAGTGCGTGTGGAGGTCGATGGTCACGGGTCGAGGCTAACGGGCGGGCCGTACGTTCCAGTTTCGAACGACCTGAGTACCACGATCGACACCCAGCACCGAGACGGTCGAGGTATCCAGCGCAAAGCGCTGACCTTCTGAGATGCCGAGCCCCAGCCAGCGCACAGCCAGTGCACGAAGCGAGTGCCCGTGGGCGAACACGAGGGTCTTCCCTTCGACAGCTCGTGCTCGCGCGATCACCCGATCAAGTCGCTCAGCGACCTGCTCAGCAGTCTCACCACCGGGACTCGGATGGGTCCAGATCGTCCAGCCTGGCACGGTCTCGCGGATCTCAACCGTCGTCAGTCCCTCGTATTCGCCATACACCCACTCGGCGAGGTCCGCGTCAACCTCGGCGTCAGGGAAACCCGCAAGCTCGGCCGTACGCACGGCGCGCTGCCTCGGACTCGTCAGCACCTGCTCGAAATCGACTCCGTCGAGCTCGGGAGCGAGTTTCACGGCTGCCGCCTCGCCGACCTCGGTGAGTGGGAGGTCGGTCGTGGAGGTATGTCGCCCGTTCTTGCTCCACTCGGTCTCCCCGTGTCGCACGAGCCACAGCTGGTCTTCCTGCCCGTAGTCCGGCACAGCGTCGTCAGCGTGGGACATAAGCCCAATAGTCCAGGTCGAGCAGAACGCCGGGTTGGTACTTGCCTTCGGCATTGCGCAGGGTCATCGACTCGTCGCGGCCCTTGGTCGCGACGAGTCGCAGGCGCAGCGCACCGACTCCGGGTGCACCGGTCTCCGCCTTGTCGAGCACTTCCGACCACGCATAGATCGTGTCGCCGGCAAAGGCGGGTGACGTGTGCGCCCCAGCGTTGATCGCCGTGATGAGCTGGGCGTTGGCGAGGCCGTTGAACGACAGCGCCCGCGCCAGGGAGATGACGTGGCCGCCGTAGACCAGGCGGGTGCCGTCAGGCCGAGCCTCGGTGTTGAAGTGCACCTTGGCGGTGTTCTGCCACAGCCGAGTCGCCAGCATGTGCTCGGGGTCGGTGATCGTCACCCCGTCGACGTGGTCGATCTTCTCGCCCACCTCGTAGTCGTCGTAGCGATGCGGCTCACCCGCCGCGACATCGTCATACTTGGAAAAGTCGAGACCTTCCGGGACGATCAGGTCCTCAGCAGCGACAGCATCGGCAAGCTCAGGGACGGCAGTCTCAGGCGCTGGCGACTCGTGGTCACGCTTGTGGACCATGACCCAGCGAGCCCAGTCGAGCACGACCTCGTCGCGCTGGTTCGTAGCAGTTGAGCGTACGTAGACAACACCGCTCTTGCCGTTGGAGTTCTGCTTGAGGCCGATGACTTCGGACTGCGTGGAGATCGTGTCGCCTGGAACGACGGGGCGATGGAACCGGCACTCGGCATACCCGAGGTTGGCAATCGCGTTGAGTGAGATGTCGGGGACGGTCTTGCCGAATGCGATGTGGAACGCGATGAGGTCCTCGACCGGTGCAGGACTCAGACCGACCGATGCGGCGAACGCAGCAGACGATGGCACTGCGAACCGGGTCGGGTAGACCGCGCCGTAGATTGCGCGATCGCCCTCAGTAACGGTTCGAGGAGTTGCGTGTCGAAGCACCTGCCCGACCGTGAAATCCTCGAAGAAATTCCCGGGATTGGTCTTGGAGGGGGTCGTGGTCCACGACATGCTCAGAGATCAACCGCTTTGCCGGGCAGTTTGGCGAGGAGCTCCTGGCCCGCCGCGAGGTGCTTGTGCTCAACGAGTACCTCGTACTTGGTGGCGACCACCTTCTGCACCGAGCTGAAGTCGCGCTGACCACGCGTCGCCGCATAGCCAAGTGCGCCCGAGACAACACCGAACACGACGCCGAAACCGAGGCCGACGGCGACGGTGGCGAGAAACGAGCTCTTGTCAGTGAAGATGCTCAGCAACAGGCCGATCAGCATCCCCAACCACGCGCCTGAAGCAGCGCCACCCATCAGCACTCGGCCCCAGGTGAGCCGCCCGGTTACACGTTCGACCTGGCGCAGCTCGGTGCCGACGATAAGGCAGTTCTGCACCGGGAACTCGTTGTCGGAGAGATAGTCGACGGCCTTCTGCGCATCGGCGTACTTGTCGTAGACGCCAAGTGATTGCGGGTATTCAAGTGAGAAGAGTTCAGGCATTTGCGTCAACGTCCTTAGGGGTTTGAGTCAGAGCTTGTAGTCTTCGAGCAGGCGTCGGCCGATGATCATCCGCTGGATGTCGGCCGTACCTTCACCGATGAGCAGCATCGGCGCCTCACGGTAGAGACGCTCGATCTCATACTCCTTGCTGAAGCCATAGCCGCCGTGAATACGGAACGAGTCCTCGACGACCTGCGAGCAGTATTCGCTGGCGAGGTACTTCGCCATGCCTGCCTCAAGATCGTTGCGCTCACCCTTGTCCTTCTTGCGAGCAGCCGTCACAACCATCCCGTGCGCCGCCTCGACCTTGGTGCCCATCTCGGCGAGGCGGAAGAGCACTGCCTGGTGCTCGGCGATCTTCTTGCCGAACGTCTCACGCTGCTGTGCATATGAGATGCCCAGCTCGAAGGCACGGTTGGCGACACCGACCGCGCGAGCGGCGACGTTGACGCGGCCCACCTCGACACCGTCCATCATCTGGTAGAAACCCTTGCCCGGCTCACCGCCGAGGATCTGCTCGGCCGAGATCTTGGCGCCCTCGAAGATCATCTCGGTGGTGTCGACACCCTTGTAGCCCATCTGCTCGATCTTGCCCGGGATCGTCACGCCCTGGGCCGTCTCGCCGAAGCCTTCCTTCTTTTCCACGAGGAAGGTCGTCATGTTCTTGTAGACCGAATCGCTGCCCTCATCGGTCTTGACCAGCACGGCGACGAGGTTGGACGAGCCACCGTTGGTCAGCCACATCTTCTGGCCATCGATCGTGTAGTTGCCGTCGTCTCCCTTGACGGCCTTGGACTTGATCGCCGCAACGTCAGATCCGGTACCGGGCTCCGACATCGAGAATGCGCCGCGCGTCTCGCCCGTCGCCATCTTCGGGAGGTATTTCTTCTTCTGCTCCTCCGTGCCGTGGTGCATCAACATCCACGCAACGATGAAGTGGGTGTTGATGACGCCGGACACACTCATCCAGCCGCGAGCAATCTCCTCGACGACCAGCGCGTACGTCAGCAACGACTCGCCGAGGCCGTCGTACTCCTCGGGGATCATCAGGCCGAAGATGCCGAGCTCCTTTAGACCCTCGACGATCGCGGTCGGGTACTCGTCCTTGTGCTCGAGCTCCGTCGCGACGGGCAGGATCTCCTTCTCGACGAACGTCCGTACGGTCTTGAGGATCTCCTCCTGGACCTCGGTCAGACCTTCGGTGTTGACGAGACGACCCATGCTGGGCTCCTATGCATTGATTTGCGGGTGCGATGTCTGCGGCGGTGACCCGTTGACTCTACCGAGAAGTGACGTTCTGGGCCTGTCTTGCCTCCCGTGACCTTGGCCACCCGCTCACTCAGCGAGCACGACCGTCGGTGCCGGGCGACGCAGTACGACAAGCACCAAACCGCCCAGGATCAAGGCCAGCCCGACGTAGACGCCGAGAGGCGGGGTCTGGTCGAGGAACACACCGGCGAGGATCGCCGCGCCTGGCACCTCGAGCAGCAGCAGCATCGAGATCAGAGCCGGACTCATGACGGCCAGCAGGTGGTTGAGCACTGAGTGGCCAAGCAGCTGGGCGCAGAGCGTGACGCCGACGATCGCCAACCAAGTGTTTCGGGAGAAGTCGACCATCTCCACGCCAGCGACCAGGCAACCGACAAGCAGAAGCAACGCGCAGATGCCGTAACAGACCACGGTGTATGACGAGGTGGACACGTGTTCGCGTACGCGGCTCCCCGCCATCAGATAGAGCGCGGCCGTCAGTCCACCGGTGAGTGCGAGGAGATCGCCGGCGAGGGCGCGGGCCGACAATGAGAAGTCGACCCCGGTGATGACGAGCACACCGGCGACCGCGATCGAGACACCGCCGATCACGGCTCGCGTCGTCGGCACACCGCGCAGCCGATCGATGATCACGACGAACACAACCTGCATGCTGACCATGGCGGTCGCCGCAGCGACCGAGGTCATCTTGAGTGCAGTGATCCAGGTGGCGAAGTGCAGCGAAAGCATCAAACCGGCGATCGTCATGTCCCGCCATCCGGAGCGGCCGAGCATCCTGAGCTCGCGACGTACTGACGTCGCAGCGAACGGCGCGACCGCGAACGCACCGAGAGCATTGCGCCAGAATCCGATCGCCAAAGCCGGTGCCGCCGCTCCGGCCATCAGCGGACCGGAGGCCGAGACACCCAAGATCGCGACGAGGGCCAGGAACGCATTCACCCCGACAGTGTGCCGGTCCGGGCATCCAGTCTCCGCGCCACGTGGCACCATGTCGCCATGGAACTGGAAGCGCTCGAAGACATCCGTCGACTCAAGTACCGCTACTTCCGCACGCTCGACCTGAAGCTGTGGGACGAGTTCGGCGGCACGTTCACTGATGACGTCATCGGGCGCTACGGCACCAAGGTGTACGGCGAGATGGACGCACTCGTTGGTCGCGACGCAATCGTCGGGTTCATGAGCGAAAAGCTCGGCAACGGCATCATCACGGCGCACTTCGCCCACCACCCCGAGATCGAAGTAGAGGGCGACACCGCCGAAGCATCATGGGGCTTTGAGGACACGGTGATCGCCACGGACTTCAAGGTGCTGATTCGCGGCGCCGGCTACTACCGTGACCGCTACCGGCGCGGAGCCGACGGATCGTGGCGCATCGCCGAAACCTCGTACGAGCGGATCTATGAGTCGATGGAATCCCTCGAGGACACCCCGAGCCACCAGTTGCTGGCCAACCGCTGGGCCTAGGCACCGAGCGGTGACCTGCTCGCCCTTCCACGGGCCAGATAGGCGACTAACCCACCGCTCCAACCGTATGGCAACGATCAACTCCAGGCGGCTTCGAGCTCAGACAGTGAAGTCTCAAGATGAATGAGTAGTCGTTGCAGCGAGCTGCAACGATCAACTCCAGGCGGCTTCGAGCTCAGACAGTGAAGTCTCAAGATGAATGAGTAGTCGTTGCAGGTGAGGGACAGACCTTCGGCAGCCGATCAGACCGAAGTCGAGGAATCCCTTGCGACTCGTCAGCGTGATGTTGAGCGCCTGTCCGTCGAGAACGATCGACACGGGATACATGCCGTCGAGACGAGCCCCATTGAAGTACATCTCCTCGGTCGGGCCGGGAACGTTCGACACGATGACGTTGAACGGCGGGTGCGTGTACTTCACGAAGCCGGGGATCGGCGTCATCGCGAGCGGCAGCATCTGCGCCGCCGACAGAGCAAGGATCTGCAGCGGAGTGAGATCGCCCATGATCTTCTTGGCCTGGCGCGACGATGCGGCAATCTCCTCCAACCGGGTCGGGCCGTGCTGGCGATCCGTCGCCAGGTTGACGATGATCGCGCCGACGGCGTTCCCGTCGCCACTGTCCTTGCCGGCCGACTCCGCTCGCAGTGCCAGCGACACCGGGACCATCGCGAGCATCGGCTCGGTGGGCAACGCGTTCTGCTCGAGCAGATACTCACGCAGCGCGCCGGAAACCATCGCGAGCACAACATCGTTCAAGGTCGTTCCGGATTGCTTGGCAACGCCCTGGATGCGCTCAATGGCCCAAGACTGGGCAGCGAACCGGCGGGCACCTCCGACCGGACCGTTGAGCATGGTCTTGGGCGCGCGAGGCAGCGTGATGTCGCCGTCTCGGAAGACCTGATTCGCGATTTTGACGCCGGTTGGCACCAGTCCGGCGATCTCGCCGGCGACACCACCAGCCGCACGAAGGATTCCCCACGGATCGAAGCTTGACTTGTCAACGGAATCAGCGCGAGACCGCGGAGGCAGTGACCACGGAGGTACGCAGCCTCGAGCCTGTTCGTCAGCACTGAGAGAGCGCTGCATGAGCTTGAGCGCCGAGACACCGTCGACCATCGAGTGGTGGATCTTGCTGTAGACAGCCAGACGACCGTCGGCAAGTCCTTCGACCAGATGGGTCTCCCACAGCGGTCGATGCCGGTCGAGAAGCGCGCCGTGCCATCGTGATGTCAGCTGGAGCAGCTCGCGGATGCGTCCCGGTTGGGGCACGGCCGAGTGTCGTACGTGGTAGTCGAAGTCAATCGTCTGGTCCGTCGACCACCACGTGTTGCCCAGCGAGCTGACGGGCTCGGCCGGACGCCTGCGAAACAGCGCCGAGACATTGTCGGTGCCTCGGAACGATTCGAGCATCTCGCGGCCGAACTCAGGTCCTGCGCCGTCAGGCGGTACAAACAGCTGGAGCCCACCGACGTGCATGGGGTGCTCGCGGGACTCGGCCAGCAGGAACATGGAGTCCGTTGGGGGCATGAACGACATGTGGCCATCCTCGCGCGGATTGGAAGATACTCGCAGTACGCTAACGATGACAGGTGGCGCAAGTCACACTGCGTCAACGTTCGGTCTATGGTTGCGTCACGAAGTGAAGGGGCACATACGGATATGGCACATCTGAGTCTCGCCGCCGAACCACAGTTCTTCCGCGGTGCCAGTGTCCAGTCACGCGTCCTCGGCTTCGGTCTTCGCCACAGCGTTCGCCCACTCCTCGGCTTGTGGGCCCGCCTGCCCTTCGACCTCATTCCGCCCAACATCGTCGATCATGTGGCCCGCCTGCTTCCCGTGCATGCCGGCACGATGTGGCGCTCGGTCCACCTCCGCGACTGCAAGAGCGAGTGGTTGCAGGCGAAGGGGGTTGACGACATCACCAAAGGAAATGTCGGTGCGATTCTCTACTTCCACGGCGGCGCATTCCTCACCTGCGGTCTCAACACGCACCGCCGCCTGGTCTCGCGTATCTCGTACGCATCCGAGCAGCCCGTGCTCAATGTCGGCTACCGGCAGATGCCGTATGAGCCGATCACCGAGTCAGTCGCCGACGGTGTCGACGGTTTTCGGTGGCTCATGGATCAGGGTTACAAAGCCGAGAACATCACGATCGCCGGCGACTCGGCTGGCGGTTACCTTGCCTTCAGCGTCGCCCGCGCAGTCATGGACGAGGGCTGGGGACGTCCTGCCGGTGTGGTCGCAATCTCACCCCTGCTCGACTTCGACCCCAAGGGCAAGCAGAGCCACCGCAACGCCCACCGTTGCCAGACCTTCCCCATGCACGCCGTCGCCAAGCTGAGCGAAGTGTCGCTGCGCATGGACACACGCCGCGGGATCGCCGGCTCGCGTACGTGCCCCGTCGACATGCCACTTGGGGACATGCCACCCGCGCTGATCCACATCGGATCTCGTGAGGTGCTGATGGCCGATGCGGAGTTGATGGCCAACCGCCTCGTCTCGGCCGGCGTGCCCTGCGATCTACAGGTGTGGGACCGCCAGGTGCATGTGTTCCAGGCAGCGGCGTCGTGGCTGCCAGAAGCCCGCACGGCGATCAACGAGATCGGTTCGTTCGTGCAACGGCTTGCCGCGCAGGAAATGGCCATGACGCCGGCAGCGCACGTTGAGGCGCGCACATCTCGCGGAGCCAAGACCGCCGCCGTACTCTGAAGCTGTGCCACCCACCGACCTGATCGCGGACCTCGCGAAGAAGTCCGGACTGGTCTGGATCTCGTACGCGCACCGCACCCACGCCGTGTGGCACGAATGGGTCGGCGGGGCCGTGTGCGTCGTCACCGGTGGCTCCGAACAACCCCTTCCCGACATCGACAAGCACCAGACCGTCACGCTCTCGCTGCGCAGCAAGGCCTCGCGCGCGCTCGTCGCCCAAGCCGAGGCCCGGGTTGAGGTGATCACACCGGACTCCGAGCACTGGGACTCGGTGACCGAGACCCTGAAGTCCGGGCGACTCAACATCGTCGATGCTGACAACGCGATCAAGCGATGGGGCCGAGAGTCGATCGTCGTACGACTGGTCCCGACCGGCAAGATCACCCTCGGCAACGACATCTCGTCATCACTTCCCCGCACGTCGCCCCGCCTCTCGCGTTCATGAGTGAGCCGACGGGCGTCCACCCCCCCAAGGACACTGCTGCGGGTCTGACCGGTGTGCGAGTTGCCCTCCGGCGCGCGGTTGCGCAGATGGGAGTGAAGAACACCGCCAAGACGCTGCGCAAGCTCAACCAGGCCGACGGTTTCGACTGCATGAGCTGCGCGTGGCCCGATCCCGATCCTGACGATCGTCACACCGCCGAGTTCTGCGAGAACGGTGCAAAGGCTGTCGCCGAGGAAGCCACCAAAAAACGCGCCGGAAGTGATTTCTTTGCAGCACACAGCATCGCCGAGCTCGACGAGCACGACGAGATGTGGCTGGGGCAGCAGGGTCGGATCACCCATCCCATGGTCAAGCGACCCGGCGGTACGCACTACGAGCCGATCGCGTGGAGCGATGCGTTCGCGTTGATCGGTGAGCACCTCACGGGGCTCGACTCCCCCGACGAGGCGATCTTCTACACATCGGGCCGCACCTCGAACGAGGCGGCATTCCTCTATCAGCTGTTCGTGCGTGCGTACGGCACCAACAACCTCCCCGACTGCTCCAACATGTGCCACGAGTCGACCAGCGTTGCGCTCGCGGAGTCGATCGGCATCGGCAAGGGCAGCGTCAGCCTGCGTGACATCTACGACGCCGAGCTCATCGTGATCGCGGGGCAGAACCCTGGCACCAACCACCCCCGCATGCTGTCTGCGCTCGAGACCGCAAAGCTCCGCGGCGCCAAGATCATCTCGATCAACCCGTTGCGCGAAGCCGGACTGGTCAACTTCCGCAACCCACAGAAACCTCGTGGAATCGTCGGCAAGGGCACCGATCTCGCCGATCTGCACCTGCCGATCAAGATCAACGGCGACCTCGCACTGTTCCAGGCGATCGGGTCGCTGCTCGTGGGGTGGGACGCCATCGACCACGAGTTCATCGAGCAGCACACGGCTGGGGTTGCGGCCTGGGCCGAGCACGTCAACGCTGTCGACTGGGCGGTCGTCGAGAACGCCTCCGGGCTGAGCCGGGAACAGATCACCTCGGCGGCAGAGATGATCCGCGACTCAAACGCAACCATCTACTGCTGGGCAATGGGGCTGACCCAGCACCGCAACGCCGTCGCGACGATCAAGGAGATCGTCAACCTGGCGATCGCACGTGGTGACATCGGCAAGCGTGGCGCCGGGCTGTGTCCCGTACGCGGTCACTCCAACGTGCAAGGCGACCGCACGATGGGCATCTGGGAGCGAGCACCAAAGCACTTCCTCGACGCACTCCAGTCTGAGTTCGGTTTCGACCCGCCGCGCGAGCACGGGTTGGATGTCGTCGATGCGATTCGGGCGCTGCGGGATGGCAAGGCGTCGGTGTTCATCGGGATGGGAGGCAACTTCATCCACGCATCCCCCGACACCGAGGTCACGATCGATGCGATGCGCCACGCCACCCTCACAGTTCAGGTGTCGACCAAGCTCAATCGTTCCCACCTCGTGTGCGGCGAGACGGCGCTGATCCTGCCGACGAAGGGTCGCACCGAGAAGGACATGACCGGTCGGGGCGAGCAGTACGTCAGCGTCGAGGACTCGATGTCGTCGGTGCACGCCTCGCGCGGACCGCTCGAACCTGCGAGCCCGATGCTTCGATCGGAGGTCGCGATCATCGCAGGTGTCGCACAGGCGACTCTTGCCGACAGCACCATCGACTGGGCCGGAATGGCCGATGACTACGGGATCATCCGAGAACACATCTCGCGGGTCGTCCCCGGATGCGCGGACTACTCCGCCAAGGTCGACCGGCCCGGCGGGTTTGTGCTGCCGCACCCCCCGCGTGACTCCCGCACCTTCGCCACGAAGTCCGGCCTCGCAGAGTTCGCCATCTCCCCGATCGAGGTGCTCCACGTACCTGACGGACACCTGCTGCTGCAGACGTTGCGCAGCCACGACCAGTTCAACACCACGATCTACGGACTTAGCGACCGATATCGCGGCATCGAGGACGGACGTCGGGTGATCTTCGTACACCCCGATGACATCGCAGCCCTGGGATTCAACGACGGCGAACTGGTTGACCTCGTGGCGCGTTGGGACGACGACGACATCGAGCGGGTTGCCGAGAGCTTCCGGATCTGCGCGTACGACACCCCACGCGGATCGGCAGCGGCCTACTACCCGGAAACCAATCCGCTCGTGCCTTTGGACTCGACCGCGATCGGCAGCAACACCCCCACCTCGAAGTCGGTCATCATCTCGATGGCACGTGCAGGTGACGGTCGCGGCCGGGCGTCGAACCAGGCGTCGCAGGACTCCGTCGGCGCCGACGATCACCACAAGTCCGACAGAGAGCCGTCGCACTTGTCGTAGGTCGTGTCCTAGGCCGACAGCATCGCGCGTACGGCGCGGACGATGTCAGCCTCCGACAGCAGCACATGGTCCGCCGCAGGGCCAAGTGGGATGAAGCTGTCGGCGCTGGTGACCCGCCGGATGACGCCGTCGTGATCGCCGTCGACGAGCGCGGTGACGACCGACTCCGACACCCCTCCGCTCTCGCGCGTCTCGTCAACGACGAGCACCCGCTGGAACGTGGAGGCGATGCGGACCAGCTCCTCACGAGGCAGCGGTGACAACCACTGCAGGTCGACGACCGTCGTACGGATGCCCTCCGCCGCGAGCTGTGCGGTGGCTTGCAGGCTCATCGGCACACCGTTGCCGAACGTCACGATGAGAACGTCCTTGCCGTCGCCAATCGTCAGCAGCCGGCCGAGCTGCGCGGTCTCGTCATAGGCCCAATGCTCAGGCGGCACATAGGGTGCGAGCCATCCACCGTCGCCGTCGTGAAGATCGCGGCGATGATAGAGCGCGATCGGCTCGAGGTAGACGCAGACCCGTCCTTCTGCGGCCAGGTCGAGGCACTGCCGGAAGAGCCCTGCCGCGCCGCTCGGGTGGCTCGGCACGGCGAGCACGATGCCGGGGATATCGCGAAGCACCGCGACCGAGTTGTCGTTGTGGAAATGCCCGCCGAATCCCTTTTGATAGGCGAGCCCGGCAACGCGCACGACCATCCCGTTGGAGTACTGACCGTTGGAGAAGAACCGCAATGTCGCGGCCTCTCCGCGAAGCTGGTCCTCCGCGTTGTGGAGGTAGGCGAGGTACTGGATCTCAGGGATCGGTAGGAAACCTGCGAGCGCGGAGCCCAGTGCCGTGCCGAGAATCGTTTGTTCATCAAGCAGCGTGTCGAAGACCTGCGACGCCCCGAAAGCCTTGCGCAGACCACGCGTCACCCCATAGACGCCGCCCTTCTTCGCGACGTCTTCCCCAAACACCAGTGCCTCGGGCCTGGCGGCGAGCGTGTCCTTGAGCGTTGCGTTGATCGTCTGGGCCAGCGTGAGTCCTCCCTCATGCTCGGGCAGCTTGGCACCGAATGCACGATGACGGCTCTCGCTCGTTGCAGCTGGTATCGAGACGTCGACCCGCGCCGTGATGGGGGACGTGATCATCCTTGACGTGCTGAGCCGGCGCACCTCCGAGATGCCTTTGGCTCGCTCCATCACGGTCTCGCGCATCTCTTCATAGCGGGTCAGTACGTCATTGACGGTCATCGTGCCGGCGTCGATCAACGCAGCAGCAGTCGCGACGAGCGGGTCCAGCGCATACTCCGCCTCGATCTCGCGGGTCGTCCGATAGGCGATCTCGGCGTCCGAGCCGGCATGGCCCATGAAGCGAACCGTCCTGAGGTGAAGGATCGCCGGTCGTCGCTCATGGCGTACGAGGTCGGCAAGGTGATGCGCCGTTTCCAGGAGCTCGGCGGGCTTGGTGCCATCGGCTGCGGCATACTCGACGGCGGGGTGTGAACGAAGCGAGCGCTCAACCCAGCCGGCCGGAGACTTGGTGCTGATGCCGATGCCGTTGTCCTCGCACACGTACAAGATCGGCAGCGGTACCCCTTGATGGGCGCAATAGGCCGAGGCATTCAGTGCCCCAACGGCCGTCGAATGATTGGCAGACGCATCACCAAAGCTGCACACGACAACCGAGTCGAGCGGCCATCGCGATGGCATTTCAGCACGGTTCGCTCGGCCCAGTGCGAATGCGAGACCGAAGGCGCGCGGCAGGTGCGAGCCAATCGTGGAAGTCTGCGGAATGACATTGAGACTGACACTGCCGAACACCTTGTGTCGGCCACCAGAGATCGGGTCAAGCATCGAGGCGGTTGCGCTACGGAGCACGTCGTCGACCGGCGTCGATCCGGCTACCTGTCTGGCCCGAGCCGAGTAGAACCCGCCGGAGCGGTAGTGGAGCAGCGCGGGATCTGTGGGGCGAAGCGCCATCGCGACAGCAGCGTTGCTCTCGTGTCCGGCCGAGCCGATGGTGTAGTAGGCGTGGCCCTTCGTCTGCAGCCAACGGATCGCGAAGTCCAGGTGACGGCTCTCAAGCTGGGCGTCGAAATATGTCAACAGTGCCGCCGAACCGGCGACACCACCGCTCGGGTACTCGTCGACCGGTGGTTCGCGCAGAACTCTTGAGAAGTGGTCGTCGACTGACTCCAACACCATCCGGCCAGTCTGGCACGACAGCAGACCCTCCAGTCAGCCGCGACGGTAAGGTTTCAGCGTGAGCACCGCACCCGGTCGTGTCTTCCTGTCCCGCATCGTCGGTCAGGAAGTCTTCGACCCCTCGGGCGACCAGGTTGGCAAGCTCCGAGACGTCGTCGTCGCCGTGCGATCGGCCAAGCAGCGTCCCCGCGTGCTCGGTATCGTGGTCGAGGTGCTCGGCCGGCGTCGGGTGTTCCTGCCGATCACCCGTGTCACCTCGGTCAGCTCGGGGCAGATCATCACGACAGGGGTGCTCAACGTCCGCCGCTTCGAGCAACGACGCACTGAAACCCTCGCCATCCATGAGCTTTTCGACCGTACGGTCACGCTTCCCGACGGCACATCTGCCACGGTCTACGACCTCGCCATGGAGCAGGACTCCCGCCGCGACTGGACCATCAGCGACATCGCTGTGCAGGCGTCAGGCAAGCGCTTCGGCCGCCGCGGTGCCCAACAGGTGCTCGAGTGGGACGAGGTCCAGGGACTCGGCGGCGAGGAAGCCGGTCAGGGTGCGACCCACCTGCTCGCCACGATGGATGAGATGCGTCCGGTTGACCTTGCCAACGCGCTGCGCGACCTCAATCACAAGCGTCGTATGGAGGTCGTCACCGAGCTCGACGACGAGCGCCTCGCCGATGTGCTCGAGGAGCTTCCCGAGAAGGATCAGGTCGAGATCCTCGGCGTGCTCGATCCCGATCGCGCCGCTGACGTTCTTGAGGAGATGAACCCCGACGACGCGGCCGACCTGCTCGGCGAGCTGTCACCGCAGAGCGCCGAGACCTTGCTTGCACTGATGCAACCAGAGGACGCCGAAGACGTACGCCGGCTGCTCACGTACGAAGAGCGCACGGCCGGCGGAATGATGACCACCGAGCCGGTCGTCCTCCCGCCAGACGCCACCCTTGCAGAAGCTCTCGCGAGACTGCGCGAGCCGGAAATCATTCCTGCGCTCGCCGCCATGATCTATGTCTGCCGCCCTCCGCTCGAGACACCGACCGGAAGGTTCCTCGGAGTGGTGCACTTCCAGGCGCTGCTGCGCGAACCACCTTCGACACTGGTCGGCGCGATCGTCGACAACGACATCGACTGGCCCCGCCCCGAAGCATCACTTGAGCACGTGGCCAATCTGCTCGCCGCCTACAACCTTGTCGCGCTCCCCGTCGTTGACGAGAACGCGCATCTGCTCGGGGCGGTGACCATCGACGACGTGCTCGACCACTTGCTGCCCGAAGGCTGGCGCGAACAGGACGACGCTGCACAGAGCGAGCCGGAGGTGGTCGCCCATGGCTGAGCGCGCACGCCTCGACCAGCCCCGCGAAGTTCGGCGTTCGCTGCGCCGACGCCGCGACGCTGACCCGGAGCGATTCGGTCGGTTCGCCGAAACCTTTGCCCGGTTCATGGGCACGGCCCGCTTCCTGACGTTCATGACAATCGTCATTGCCATCTGGCTGCTCTGGAACGTCCCGTACGGGCCAGACCGCCCGCGCTGGGACAGCTACCCGTTCATCTTCCTCACCTTGATCCTGTCGCTGCAGGCATCGTATGCGGCTCCACTGATCCTGTTGGCGCAGAACCGCCAGGAGGGTCGTGACCGGGTGACACAGGAGCAGGAGCGGGAGTCCAACGCGCAGTCGCACGCCGACATGGAGTTCCTCGCGCGTGAGGTGGCGAGCCTGCGCCTCGGCCTTGGCGAAGTGGCGACCCGCGACTTCCTCCGCAGCGAGCTGCGGGGACTGTTGTCAGATCTTGAACAGAAGCCAGACCCTGACGTCGAGGTGCCCGACGAGCCGGTCAAGCCAAAGAAGCCGAGGCGGTGAGTCCTCAACCGTTTGACGACCCATTCAGTTGAGGAGTCACCGATCCGGTTCGCGCTCCACGAGCTGACCCACCTCAGACCTAACGTGGCTGGATGAGCCGCAGACCATTGGTCATCACCAGCCTTGTGGCGGTCATCTCGTGCACCCTGATGGGACTGGCGATCGCGTACGGGTGGCTCGGCGAAGACGTCGGCCGCGGCGCCAACTTCTGCGAAGCGGCTCGTGACTCGTTCGTCCGGCAACCCGCCAACACGTTCAGCAACGCCGGCTTCGTGATCGCTGGACTGCTGATCGCGTGGCACTCCAGCCGACGCGCACCGTCTGGTGTCTCCGTCGGCATGGCCACCGCCATCGCGTGTCTCGTCGTGCTCCTCGGCCCGGGCAGCGCAGCGATGCACGCCACACAGTCGGAGTTCGGTGGCACCCTCGACATGACGAGCATGTACCTCGTCTCGGCATTCGCCGCGGCGTACGCCACGATGCGCTGGCGGCGAACCGGCCTCGGGGTGTTTGCGGTGATGTTCCTTGCGGGCGTCGCATTCGGTGAAGTCGCAGGCCTGTGGAAGGCCGAGATTCCGGTCGTGATGTACGCCGGCAATGTGGCTTTCGCACTGATGCTGCTCTACGCCATCGCCGTCGAGATCAGGATCAGACGACGTGGTGGGGCCAGAGCAAACCTCGCGTTTGCAATCGCCTCGCTCGCCTCGATTATCACGGCATTCGTCATCTGGAACGCGTCGAAGACCTGGCTGTGCGATCCGCACTCCTTGATCCAGGGCCACGCGATCTGGCACGTGCTCGGCGCGGTGTCGGCATACTTCCTCTACCGCTACTACGCCAGCGAGAAGCAGGTGAGCTGAACGACTCCGAGCACTTCCTGCCAGGCGCTCGCCGGTTAGGTCATGCTCACCGTCCCAACCGGGACCTCCCACGTACGATGGGCTCATGGCAGCCGTCACCGAGGAACAGGTCCGCGAGGCCCTGAACACCGTCAACGACCCCGAGATCAAACGCCCGATCACCGAGCTCGGCATGGTCGACGGCATCACGATCACCGATGAGCAGATCACCGTACGGCTCCTTCTGACTGTCTCGGGGTGCCCGCTCAAGGACACGCTCAACCGCGACATCACAGCGGCCGTCGGCACTGTCGCTCCCGACGTTCCGGTGGTGGTTGACATGGGCGTCATGACCGACGAGCAACGCAAGAGCATGCAACAGATGTTGCGGGGCGGCCGCTCCGAACGTGAGGTCCCATTCGCACAAGCGGGCTCACTGACCAAGGTCTTTGCCGTCGCATCGGGAAAGGGCGGTGTCGGCAAGTCGACCGTCACGGTCAACCTCGGTCTTGCCATGGCCAACCGAGGCCTCAAGGTTGGCATCATCGACGCCGACATCTACGGCCACTCGATCCCCGACATGCTCGGCGTCGGTGACCTGCGACCGACCCAGGTCGAGGACATGATCATGCCTGTACCGGTCAAGGGCATGAAGGTCATCAGCATCGGAATGCTCAAGCCCAACAAGAACCAGGTCGTTGCGTGGCGTGGACCGATGCTCGACCGAGCACTGCTGCAGATGCTCAGCGACGTCTACTGGGGCGACCTCGATGTGCTCCTTCTCGATCTGCCGCCGGGTACGGGAGACGTCGCCATCAGCCTCGGCCAGCATCTGCCCAACGCTGAGGTGCTCGTGGTCACCACTCCACAGCCTGCTGCGGCGACTGTCGCCGAGCGCGCCGGAACGATGGCTTCGATGATGCACCAGCGCGTCGTCGGGATCATCGAGAACATGTCCTACCTCCAGCTCCCCAGCGGTGAACGCATGGAGATCTTCGGTTCAGGTGGTGCTGCGACAGTCGCGGAGACCCTGACCGCGCGGTTCGGATATGACGTTCCGGTCCTCGGTCAGGTGCCGCTCGACGAGCGTCTGCGCGAAGGGGGCGACACCGGCGAACCGATCGTCGCGACCGATCCCGACTCCGAGGCGGCCAAGATCCTCCAGGGCGTCGCAGACCAACTCAGCGGCCGTTCGCGCGGGTTGGCAGGTATGCAGCTCGGCCTCGCTCCGACTGGTCGGCTCTAGGCAGAACCGTGTTCGGTATCGGCGTTCCGGAGATGCTCGTCATCGGCATGGTCGCGATGATGGTCTTCGGGCCCGACAAGCTGCCCGAGCTGGCTCGTCAGTTCGGTGGCTTCGTACGAACGGTCAAGCAGATGGCCGAGAACGCCAAGAACGATCTCGGCAAGGAGCTCGGCGAGGACTTCTCCAACATGAGCCTCAAAGACCTGGACCCGCGCGAGGTTGTGCGCAAGAACTTCCTGGACGATGCCGTTGGCGACACCACGCCTGCGACCGTCAGGGAGACTCGGATCCTGCGTCCTGGCGAGGCTCCCCCGTACGACCCTGAGTCAACCTAGCCAGATACAGGATCGACATTCGGGCCCACCTGTTCGGTGCAATGTCGATTCTTTCGTCCCGACCAGCTCGTTAGGCGGCGTCCAACCAGGCGGTCATCCTGTTGAGCCCATCGCCAACTCGGTCCACGGGGTTGTGCGACTCCGATCCCAGCGGCAACTCCGAGACCGCCTGGGTGACTCGTGCGTGATCGGCGTCCGTGACGATCGTGTAGACGACACCCTCATAGTCCCAGGTCACCACCATCGGCGATCCGGGGCGAATCCAGACAACTGACTTTGCGATCCGCGTCGACTCAAATCCCTGCAGGGTGGAATGGTCGAGCACGCCTGTCTGCTCAAACAGATTGAGTTTCGCGGTTCCATCGGAATAGCTCAGCGCGACGGCATCCTCGGCCCACGACCCCGACGTACGATCAAGGTCACCGCCAAGCTGTTTGTGACAGGGCCAACCATTGCTTTGGAGGTCGTCCAGCTTGGTGTCACTGATGGTCGCCCCGGCCCGTGTTGCGGTTGCTCCATAGAAGTCGGCGGCGTATCGATCAAACGGTGGGGAAATTTTGTCACCAACCGAGTTGTCATCGGCCCCGCCCACGACGTATGCGGCAAACATCACCGCCATCGATGCGCCGGCAACGGCGACCCCCGCGCGGAACGGAATCGACCGTCGCACGCGTTCCCACCACGAGGGGCGGCGGGGAGGCCGGGCGGCGAGACCTGACAGCGATGCGAGCAGCTCAGCGGCCGGCTCGGGGGTCGTCACTGTGCTCATGCGTGACTTGAGCAGCCTCTGCTGCCGCACTGCCTTCGAGCAGGTTTCACAGGTTTCGAGATGCTGATAGGCAGCGCGCATTGCTGTCGAGGACAACTGTGCATCCACGTACGCTGCGACATCGGCCCCCAGGTGAGTCATCCGACGCCGAGGGGTCCCACGAAGCGGGTACGGCCCGTGCGTGGAGCGCGGTGCGCGAGGGCTTCACGAAGCTGCGTGCGGCCGCGATGGATGCGCGATCGCACAGTGCCAAGCTTGATGCCGAGCACGCCTGAGATCTCCTCGTACGAGAGTCCCTCGATGTCGCACAGGACAACCGCGACACGGAACTCCTCGGACAGCGAAGCGAGCGCGATCTCGATGTCGGGGTCGAAGTTGGCGTCATGGACCGCAGACTCCGGCAGGATCTCGGCACTGAGGAGTCGCTCCTCGGCACCATCGCCGAAGCCATCCATGCGGATGCGCGACTTGCGGCGTACACGATCGAGGAACAGGTTGGTCGTGATGCGATGCAGCCAGCCCGAGAAATTGCCCGGCTCATAGGTGTCAAGCGAACGGAACACCCTGATGAAGACGTCCTGCGTGAGGTCCTCCGCGTCCTGACGGTTGCCCGTGAGGCGGTAGGCAAGTCGATAGACCCGGGCGGAGTGCTCTTGCACGATGCCCTCCCAGTCGAGAGGAGCCCACTCAAGCGTTGCGGTGCTCACGTCGTCTTCTTCCCTGCTCGGCGGAGTCATGGTCTGATCGTTGACCCTTCACCTGAGAGAACGCACAGAACGACCTGACTGTTCCCCCACGATTGCGAAGATACAAGTCCCGCGTGCCGCCTCCCCGCCCTACGGGTGTCGCGCGACTAGGCTGATTGCACCACCGAACCGAGGAGCCGACCATCACCACCGCAGCAAGTGTGGCGTATGCCGAGGACTACGTTGCCGAGGACGAGCACCTCACCACAGCGAGAGAGCGTGCGGGCGATGTCGGCGTCGTGCCAATCGGCTCGGGCGGTGGCGCAATGTTGACGTTTCTTGCCTCTGCAATTGGTGCCAAGGCTGTCGTCGAGGTTGGTACCGGTACCGGCGTCTCCGGCTTGTGCCTCCTGCGCGGTATGCACGCAGAAGGCGTGCTGACCTCGGTCGACCTCGAAGCCGAGAACCAGCGGCTCGCCCGCGATTCGTTCACCGAGGCAGGCTTCGCGCCCCAGCGGTTCAGGCTGATCGCTGGCGCCGGGCTCGAAGTCATGCCGAGGCTGACGGATGCAGGCTACGACCTGGTGTTCCTCGATGGCGACAAGATCGAGTATGGCGAGTACCTCGACCAGGCCGTACGCCTCGTTCGTCCGGGCGGCGTGATCGTCTACGACAACGCCCTCTGGCACGACAGGGTTGCCGACCCGTCGCAGCGTGATCCCGAGACCACCGCGATCCGCGAGCTGTTGCAGCGTGTCGCAAATGACGAGAGCCTCCGCAGTGTCCTCATGCCCCTCGGCGACGGTCTGCTCGCGGCCCAGCTGATCTGACTCGGCATCTGCCGTGACAGCCGGACGCTTTGCCCCGTCCCCCTCGGGCGACCTGCATGTCGGCAACCTGCGCACCGCGGTGCTGGCCTGGCTGCACGCGCGCCGCACGGGTCGTGACTTCCTCATTCGAATGGAGGACCTCGATCGTGTGCGTCCCGGAGCTGAGCAGCGACAACTCGCCGACCTCTCTGCGGTGGGCCTCGACTGGGACGGACCAGTGGTGCATCAGTCCGATCGCGCCCAGCTGTATGACGCGGCGCTCGCCTCATTGGCTGGCCGTGGGCTCATCTACGAGTGCTTCTGCTCGCGCCGAGAGATTCTCGACGCACCTTCAGCACCCCACGAACCGTCTGGCGTCTATCGAGGCAACTGTCGACACCTGACCGACGCCGAACGAACCGAGCGGGCTGCGGTGCGACCTCCAGCACTGCGGCTACGGAGCAACACCTCAGAGTTCACCGTCGACGACGAGATCCATGGCGCATACACAGGCATCGTCGACGACTTCGTGCTGCGAAGAGGTGATGGCGTGGTCGCCTACAACCTCGCCGTCGTTGTCGACGACGCGCAACAGGGAGTGGACCAGGTCGTGCGGGGCGACGACCTGCTGCCGTCAGCGCCGCGCCAGGCCTATCTCGCGTCGCTGCTCGGCACCACAGCGCCGACGTACGTTCATGTGCCGATCGCGCTCAACTCCGCTGGGAAGCGGCTCGCCAAGCGTGATGGCGCGGTTACCTACGAACAGCTTCGGGCGCTGGGTGTCGACGTGCTCGCACTGATCGCCGGCTCACTGGGGCTCACTGGGTCCACGCCCGCTGAGCTGCTGAGGACGTACGACCCTGCGCAGCTGCCGAGAGAGCCGTGGATCTTCGTGCCGCCGACCTGAGTCTCCCGCTCGGCGTCGCTTCAGTTGTCATCGTTGCGGTGCTCGAAGTGCGACGATGAGCGAAACCCTGCAGGGCCACGTACGACCGCCACGATCTCACAGGCCTCGATCGAGATCGGCGCACTGCCGATGATCTCCGAGCCGGGTGACGCGGCGGCACGTTGCTCGAAATCGGCCTGGAACTTCGCCCGCGCCTCATCTGAGACGAAGACGTATGAGCCTTCGAACCATTCACCTCTGCGCGCTCGCCAAGTCTTCACCCGCAGCCCATCAAGGCCGGCGAACTTGGCGTAGGACTCATCCTCGACGTAGGCGCGGAGAGCCTTGAGCGTGCCCTTGGGAGCGTCTTGCAGTGACCAGCGAACGGTCAGACCGAACATCAGACAGCTTTGAGCGCGTCGCCGAGAGTCTCGGCCTCTTCGTTGTTGAGCTCGACGACGAGGCGACCCCCGCCTTCGAGAGGTACGCGCATCACAATGCAGCGTCCCTCCTTGGTGACCTCCATCGGACCGTCTCCGGTCCGTGGCTTCATGGCGGCCATCAGTTCCCCTCTCGTTGTGATGCGTCCGGCTGATCCGGCCGAATGCGTGCCTCCTATTATCGCCTATGGTCCGATCACCTTCGACCGCAGTCCCACAGGAGGCCTCATGAGCGAGCGTCCGAGCGATCCAACCAACCCCCCGGTGACGTACGAGGTGGCCGATGGCGTCGCCACCGTCACGTTCAACCGACCCGACACCATGAACAGCCTGACGACAGAGACGAAGGTCGCACTGCGAGATGCGCTTCACCAGGCCGCAGCCGACAGCGCCGTCCGGTGCGTCGTTCTCACCGGCACCGGACGGGCGTTCTGCGTCGGCCAGGACCTCAAGGAACACGTTGCCGGTCTGACATCCGATGACCCAGGGCAGCTGTCCACCACTGTTCAGGAGCACTACAACCCGGCGGTGACTGCCATAGCGACTATGCCCAAACCCGTGATCGCCGCGGTCAACGGCATCGCCGCGGGCGCTGGATCATCCCTGGCGTTCGCAGCCGACATCCGGCTGCTTCGCCGCTCCGCCGGGTTCAACCTTGCGTTCGCCGGGATCGCACTCTCGTGCGACACCGGTGCGTCGTGGACTCTCCCACGGCTCGTCGGGTTCGGCCGGGCTACAGAACTGCTGCTGCAACCTCGTACGATTCCCGCTGACGAGGCGCTCGAGCTCGGGATGGCAACAACGGTGGTTGACGACGATGCGTTCGACGCCGAGGTCGCTGCCCTGGCTCGCTCGTTGGCTGATGGGCCGACGCTGGCGTACGCATCGATCAAGCGGTCGTTGGCGTTCTCTGCAACTCACGACTTGCCGGCATCACTGGAGCAGGAGGCGCAGAAGATGGCCCTCACCGGTGCGTCGGACGATCATCTCGCAGCCGTCAAGGCGTTCCTCGCGAAGGAGAAGCCCAACTTCATCGGGCACTGATCAGGCGGGGCGTTGGTGCTGTCGGCGCTCCTCCTCGGTTGCAGACTGCTCCCAAGCCACGACCTCGGCGCGCGCCTGGATCTCGGCTGCCTCGCTCGTGGCCAACGCATCAGTGGCCTTGAGCAGATCGCTTCGGGCAGAATCGCGGTCTGACTGGGCGGATGTGAGATCAGCGGCGAGGGCCTCACTGCGTGCGCGCTCAGCTGACACGCGTTCGCGGGTCTTGGCGAGGTCGATCTCAGCGGTGACGAGTGAGTCGCGGAGCGTATCGATCTGAGCATCCTTGTGCCGGATGCGTGATCCCATTTGCTCGGCGAAGGCAGTCTGTTCGCGTGAGCGGGCGACCGCCTGGTGCCTGTTGCGGTCGGCCGTGTCGGCGCGATCATAGGCCCAGTCCAGGCGCATCTTGGCTAGGTCCTTGGAGAGCAGCCGCGCGGAGATGATGCCTGCGATCACGGCGTAGATGGTGGCTGCGATCAGGGCGGGAACCGTCGAAACCATTATTGCCGCAGCGGCAATCAATACTGCGGTGGCGAGTAGCGCCGAAGCGGTGACGACCCTTGTGGACCGTGCCATCTTGCGGGAGTGACCCATGCTCCCGATGGTAGGGATTTTCGCCGAGATTGCGGGGAGCCACGCGCTAGCGCGCAACACAGTCCTCAAGGTGATCATTGACCATCCCGGTGGCCTGCATCAACGCGTAGGCGGTCGTCGGACCAAAGAACCGGAAGCCCTTCTTCTTGAGCGCCTTGGCCATCGCGGCTGACTCCGGCGTCGTGGCAGCCACCTCGGCGTATGACGTCGGAGCCGGCCCGGGCGGCGGGGCAAACGACCAGAGCAGGTTGCTGAATGACTCGTCCAGTGCGACCAGCGTGCGGGCATTGCTGATCGTCGCCTCTATCTTCATCCGGTTGCGAACGATCCCGGCGTCCTGCATCAGCCGCTCGATGTCGGCGTCACCGAACTCGGCCACGACCCCCGGGTCGAAGTTGGCGAAAACATCGCGGAAACGATCGCGCTTGCGCAAGATGATCGCCCAGGACAGCCCCGACTGGAACGCCTCGAGCGACATTCGCTCGAACAGCTCTCGGTCGCCGCGGAGCTCCCTGCCCCATTCAGTGTCGTGGTAGGCGATCATCGCTGGATCGTTGCCCCATGGACAACGCACCACACCATCGCCGCTCGATAGGCTCATGGATGTGACTTTGCCAGCATCCGCCGACCCTCTGCGTCTGGGCACCCGTACCTTCGGGCCGGGCGAGTTCGCGCTGATGGCGATCATCAACCGCACGCCGGACTCGTTCTATGACAACGGTACGACGTTCGACCTCGAGCCAGCTCTCGAGAAACTGACGGTCGCCGTTGCCGAGGGTGCGGACATCGTTGACGTCGGCGGCATACGGGCGGGCTATGGGCCTGAGGTCGACAAGGCTGAGGAGTTGCGGCGTACGGCCGATTTCGTCGCCGAGGCACGATTGCGATTCCCCGACCTCATCATCAGCGTCGACACCTGGCGGAGTGAAGTTGCCGATGAACTGTGCACACTCGGTGCCGATCTGGTCAACGACACGTGGTCAGGCCACGACCCCGAGCTGGCCTCCGTTGCGGCCGATCATGGCGCCGGAATCGTGTGCAGCCACACCGGTGGCATCGGGCCACGTACGGACCCCCACCGAGCCGCGTACGACGATGTGGTCGCCGACGTCATCGGGACGGTCACCAAGCTCGCGGACAAGGCCGTTGCGGCCGGCGTACGATCCGACAGCATCCTGATCGACCCCACGCACGACTTCGGCAAGAACAGCCGCCACAGTCTTGAGCTGACTCGCCGCCTCGATGAGCTCGTTGCGACCGGCTGGCCCGTGCTGGTGGCACTGTCCAACAAGGACTTCGTCGGCGAAACCCTCGACCTCGACAAAAACCACCGGCTGCCCGGAACGCTCGGCGCCACCGCGGTGTCGGCGTGGCAGGGCGCGCGCGTGTTCCGCGCCCACAACATCGCCGAGACGCGTCAGGTGCTCGACATGGTCGCGTCGATCAAGGGTGACCGACCCCCAGCGGTCTCTCGCCGAGGCCTGGCTTAACTGTCCTTGGCGACGAACCAGGCGACGGCTGCGTCGATGTCGTCGGTGATGTGCAGCATGTCGATGTCAGCGGCCTTGACCTTGCCTTCTGTCTGCATCGTCGTACGGAGCCAGTCGATCAGACCGCCCCAATACTCGGTGCCGAACAGGACAATCGGGAACGACGTGATCTTCTGCGTCTGCACCAGTGTCAACGCCTCGAACAGCTCATCCATGGTGCCGAAGCCGCCGGGCATCACGACGTAACCCTGCGCGTACTTCACGAACATCGTCTTTCGGACGAAGAAGTAGCGGAAGTTGATACCGAGGTCGACGTAGTCGTTCATGCCCTGCTCGTGCGGGAGCTCGATGCCGAGACCGACGGATACTCCCCCGCACTCGTGTGCCCCCTTGTTGGCAGCCTCCATCACGCCGGGGCCACCCCCGGTGATCACGGCGTATCCTTCGCCGCAGAGTTTTTCAGCGATCTTGCGCGCGGCGTCGTACATGGGATCGTCGCGCTCAATGCGTGCGGAGCCGAAGATGCTGACCGCTGGCCCGAGCTCGGCGAGAGCACCGAACCCCTCTACGAACTCCGCCTGGATCCGCAGCACTCGCCACGGATCAGTGTGCACCCAGTCGGTGGGCCCGCGAGATTCCAGCAGCCGCTGGTCGGTCGTGCTGGCCTGCACCTGGTCACCGCGGAGGCGAATCGGTCCCTTGCGCGTCTCTCGTCGGTCGTTCATGGAAGGAAGGCTATCGGCTTGACCTCAAGCCGAGGTCGTACGTTCGTCAGTGGCTGGGTAGACACTGGAGGCCTAACAACGGAGATCACATGAGTATGGACGCGACCGCTTGGTCCGCGCTGCACCGCACGATGAACACGTACGACGGTTCACAGAAGGTGACCCGCGAGACGTTGCGTCGCATCGCGACCTTCGCAGCACCGCACAGGGCAAAGCTCATCAAGTTCCTGATCATGAGTGTGGTCACGGCGGTGCTCGCGGTGGCGACGCCTGTGCTGGCCGGCAAGGTGGTCAACGCGATCGTCGACGGCGATTCCCGCCGGACGGTCTTCGAGCTGGCCGGACTGATAGCACTGATCGCTCTTGGCGATGCAGGCTTCGGCATCTATACGCGCTGGCTCTCGTCCAACATCGGCGAGGGCCTGATCCTCGACCTGCGCACGACGGTCTTCGACCACGTGCAGCGGATGCCCGTCGCGTTCTTCACCCGTACGCGTACCGGCGCCCTGGTGAGCCGTCTCAACAGCGACGTTCTCGGTGCCCAGCGCGCCTTCAGCGACACGCTGTCGGGAGTCGTCAGCAACCTCGTTACGTTGACCTTGGCACTCGCGGTGATGCTGAGCATCTCGTGGCAGATCACCCTCGTCGCCCTCATCCTGCTGCCGGTGTTCGTCGTTCCCGCCCGCCGGATGGGGGGACGCCTGGCTGCGATGCGCCGCGAGGCCGCCGACTACAACGCCACCATGAGCACCCGGATGACCGAGCGGTTCTCAGCTCCTGGCGCCACGCTGGTCAAGCTCTACGGTCACCCTGAACAGGAGTCGGTCGAGTTCGCCGCACGTGCTCGCCGAGTGCGCGACATCGGCGTGAAGTCAGCCATGCTCCAGTCGATCTTCGTCACCGCGCTGACCACCGTGTCGGCGCTCGCGCTTGCTGTCGTCTACGGACTCGGTGGGTTCTACGCGCTGCGTGGCACGCTCGATCCCGGCGACGTCGTGGCGATGGCGCTGCTGCTGACGCGCTTGTATGCGCCTTTGACGTCGCTGGCGAGCGCGCGCGTCGAGGTCATGAGCGCCGTCGTCAGCTTCGAGCGAGTCTTCGAGGTGCTCGACCTCAAGCCGTTGATCGCCGAAAAGCCTGACGCCATCGATCTACCGGCCGGACCCGTGTCGGTCGAGTTCGACGACGTCACCTTCGCCTACCCGTCGGCTGACAAGGTCTCCCTGGCCTCCTTGGAGGAGGTCGCGCAGCTCGACAACCGCGGCGGTGTCGACGTCCTCCACCATGTGTCGTTCACGGTCCAACCCGGTCAGCTGGTGGCACTGGTTGGCTCATCCGGTGCTGGCAAGTCGACCATCGCAAGTCTCGTACCACGCCTGTATGACGTCGACAGCGGCACGATCCGGCTCAGCGGCGTCGACGTACGCGATCTGACACTGGCATCCATCCGCCGGACGCTCGGCATGGCGACGCAGGACGGACACCTGTTCCATGAGTCGGTGCGTTCCAACCTTCTGCTCTCGCGCCCAGAGGCGACCGAGGACGAGCTGTGGAGCGCGTTGCACGATGCGCGTCTCGATGACCTCATCCGCTCACTGGCCGACGGCCTCGACACGGTCGTCGGGGAGCGCGGCTACCGCCTGTCTGGCGGTGAGCGGCAGCGGTTGACGATCGCGCGCCTGCTGCTTGCGCGGCCACAGCTGGTGATCCTTGACGAGGCCACGGCCCACCTCGACTCGACGTCCGAAGCCGCGGTTCAGGAGGCTCTCGCAGTCGCTCTTGCGGGTCGCACGTCGCTGGTCATCGCGCACCGCCTGTCCACCGTACGCGCGGCTGACCTCATCCTTGTCGTCGAGGACGGCCGGATCGCCGAGCAGGGAACCCACAAGGACTTGTTGGCGCTGGGCGGCCGCTACGAGGAGCTCTATCGGACCCAGTTCGACCAAGGCATTGTCGCCGAGTCGGTCTAGGACGGCCAGGCCAGCTTCGCTGTATGACGCCTTCGGCGTGGGACGCTCGCCCCCTACGCTGTCTCGGATTGCCTCTAGCCCAAGTTGGAGCGCGTGGGGGGACCCCCAGCTTCGCTAGCTTTGGCCTGGCGTTCGGCCGCGGGCGGCCTCAGCCAGGCCAACATCGTGTCGCGGACGCGGCGGAGCTGTTCGACAGGCACGTGCTCGTCGGCCTTGTGCGCGAACATCGGGTCGCCCGGACCGTAGTTGATGGCTGGAATGCCGAGCACCGTGAACTGAGCGACGTCGGTCCAGCCGAACTTGGGTTTCACCTCGCCACCGACATTGGCGACGAATGCCGCAGTCGCCGGCTGGGAAAGGCCCGGCAGCGCGCCGGGTGCAGAGTCGGTGATCGTCAACCCGAAGCCCTCGAACACCTCCTGAAGGTGCAGGTGGGCGTCTTCCTCGGTGCGGTCTGGTGCAAAACGGAAGTTGACCGAGACACAGGCCTCATCGGGCACGACGTTGCCAGCGACACCACCGCTGACACCGACGGCGTTGAGTCCCTCCCGATAGGCCAGACCGTCGATCTCGACCTCCCGAGGTACGTACGTCATCAGCCGATCGAGCACTGGTGCGAGTGCGTGGATCGCGTTGGAGCCCATCCACGAACGCGCCGAGTGGGCCCGTTCGCCCGTGGTGCGGATCTCGACGCGCATCGTGCCTTGGCAGCCGGCCTCGATGCCTGCAGCGGTGGGCTCCATCAGGATCGCAAGGTCACCCATGAGCAGCTCTGGACGCGTACGAGCGAGCCTGCCGAGACCGTTGAACTCTGCAGCGATCTCTTCGGCGTCATAGAACACATAGGTCACGTCGCGTACGGGGTCAGCGACCTGTGCTGCCAGCAGCAGCGCAACTGCAACACCACCCTTCATGTCGCAGCTGCCGAGACCGTGCAGGATGTCGCCGTCGAGGCGTGACGGGAAGTTGCCGTTGACCGGAACCGTGTCGAGGTGCCCAGCGATGACGACCCGCTCGGCGCGTCCCAGGTCCGTCCGCGCCACGATGGTGTGGCCCTCTCGCTCGATCGTGAGGTGCGAGTAAGCACCCAGTGCTGCCTCGACGTCGTCGGCGATCTCCTGCTCCTGGAGGCTGACCGAGAAGGTGTCGATCAGTGAAGCGGTCAGGGCGACGACATCGGCATTCAGGTCGAGGGGCACGGACTCATTCCATCACGCCGAACCTTCAACGGTCGAAGACGCAGAACTCGTTGCCCTCCGGGTCGGCCATGACTGTCCAGGGGATCTCGTCTTCCGCAGTGTGCAAGACGGTCGCTCCGACGGTCACCAGGTCGTCGATTGTCACCCCATCGTTGAGCGCGACATCCCAGTGGAGGCGGTTCTTGACGGTCTTGGGCTCCTCCGTCGGGACGAAGTCGATCGACTCGAGCGTCGAACCAGGTATGTCGTCGATGTGGGAATAGTCTGACTTGTCGTCGTGTCCAATGGTTCCGCCGATGACGTCAGTCCACCAGTCGGAGATCGCCGTGTGGTCGAGCGCCTGCACCACGATGTCCTTGAGCGCCCGCTCGGGTGGCGGGTCATATGTGAAGACGCAGAACTCGCCGTCCTCGGGATCGGCAAACGTGGTCCACGGAAACTCGCCGTCCCCCGACACCTGCCGCAGGTCAGCGAACGGCTTGAGCGAGGCAGCGCGGATGTCGAGGTGGACCCGGTGCCAGACCGACTTGGCTTCAGGCACGGTGTTGAGCCAGACCTCTTCACCCTCGCCCGGGCCACGCAGCACAGCGTCACCGTCGGCGAGAAGCTCAAGCTCATAGCTGAGAGCCTTGGCCCAGAACTCACCCAGCACCGCGGCATCAACCGCATCGATGCACAAGGCCTTGTAGGTCACCAGCGCCATTTCAGTTGTCCCAGATGAGACAGAACGGCTTGCCCACAGGGTCGGCGTAGACCCGCCAGTCCTCACCCTCGCCGGGCAGTCGCGTCGCGCCAATCGCGAGCACCTTGGGCTCGGCATCCTCAACATCGTCGACCTGAATGTCGAAGTGGACCTGCTGCGGGTAAGCCGCGTCGGGCCAGCGCGGCGCAACATGGCCCTCGACCTGCTGGAACAACACCGGTCGCTCGCCTTCGTTGCCGAGCATCGCCATACCCTCACCCTCATAGGTGATCGGTTTGCCGAGTAGCTCCGAATAGAACGCGCTCGCCGCTCTGGCGTCCGGCACGTCGAGCATCACGCCGAAGATCACCGGGTGCGGGCTATCGAGGTGGCTAACGAGGTCGAACGTATGCCCAGCCGGATCGGCGAGCGTGTTCCAGGTTTCGTTCTCGCGCAGAAGAGTTGCCCCCAGCTCAACGGCGCGCTTCGTCGAGGCCGCAAGATCAGGCACCCGGATGTCGAGGTGCGCCTGCTGCGAATGCGCCGGATCCGGCCACTGCGGCGCCACGTGGTCGGGTGCGAGCTGCAGGCCGATGCGCCAATCGTCGACCGTGGTCATGGTGATCCAGTCGTCGTCAGCGTACGTCTCCTCCCAACCCACCAACGACGTGTAGAACGTCGAAAGAGCAGCAAGGTCTGGCGCATCAAACGCCACGGTCTTGAGTTCGCCGATCATGCGTCCAGCCTGCCACCCGGCACCACAACTGCGAGATCATACCCAGCAGGCCCGGCCGATGGTCCTCAGCTCAGCGAGGTCACACGAGAGAATCGACAATTGCACTGCCGAGAAAGGCTCCCGCCAGCGTGCCTGTTGCAAACGCGGCCCAGTACAGCTGCTGTCGCAGACGCGCCCCGACGAGCAGCGGGCGCCGCGTATCGCGTGCCGAATCGGCGCGCGGCCAGCGCAGACCCAGGATCGGCCACAGCCCGATCAGCCCACCGGCGGCCATCAGCAAGAACAGGACACCACAGAAGACGTTGCCTGCATCGGTGCCGTCGCCGCTGGCTCTGAGGTGGAGGAAGTTCCAGCCGAGCAAGCCAAATACCAGAGTGCCCATGAGCAACAGATGGCCGACGCCGCGCGGACCGAGCAGACCGAGGACCCCCACGGTGGCGATGGCACCGAAGACAAACAGACCCGGTCCCCCGACCTCGATCAAGACCATGCTCCCGGACGAGCACTGATGCCCGGGCGTGACCTGATAGGGGCTCCCTGTGGCGCAAATGCCGTTGTTGTTGGTGATCACGTCGGTCATTGAGCCGAAGACCATCCACAGGCACGAGGCGAACCCAAGCGAGCCGACCAGCGCCACCGCCGCCGAAAGCGCGAGCGGCATGCGGTCGATCCACGATTTCGTATTTTCCGTCGTCGTTCCCGGCATCTTGCTACCCACTCATCTCAGCCCAGCGAGCGAGGCCGCTTCCGTACGTCAGCGCCATGTCGACGATGTTAGAACAGGGCTACGCGCGGGTCGAGACCAAGGCAGGTGTTAAGACAACCTTGAGACCCTGGCGACGCCTGCATTCAGCAGAGCCAGTAGCCAACATCAGAGCGTCGACTGCACCCCAGCAAGCAGCTGGCGAGCCATGACGATGCGCTGCACCTGGTTGGTGCCTTCGTAGATTTGCGTGATCTTGGCATCGCGCATCATCCGCTCGACCGGGTAGTCCTTGGTGAAGCCGTAACCACCAAGAAGCTGCACGGCGTCAGTCGTGACCTGCATCGCAGTGTCGGAGGCGAACGCCTTGGCAGCGGCACCAAAGAACGTCAGATCCTTGTCGCCGCGCTCGGACCGACCCGCGGCCGCGTACGTGAGCTGGCGAGCGGCCTCGATCTTCATGCCCATGTCGGCGAGCATGAACTCGATGCCCTGGAATTCGGAGATCTTCGTGCCGAACTGGGTGCGTTCCTGCACATAGCCGAGCGCGTAGTCGAGCGCGCCCTGGGCGACGCCGACAGCCTGGGCTGCGATCGTCACGCGGGTGTGGTCGAGCGTCTTCATCGCGGTGGAGAAGCCAGTGCCCTCAGCGCCGATCATGCGGTCGCCGGGAATGCGTACCTCGTCGAGGTAGACCTCGCGGGTCGGCGATCCCTTGATGCCAAGCTTCTTCTCCGGAGCGCCAAATGACACCCCCTCATCGGACTTCTCCACGACGAACGCCGAGATGCCCTTCGATCGCTTGTCGGGGTCGGTCACCGCGAGGACCGTGTAGAACTCAGACTCCCCCGCATTGGTGATCCAGCGCTTGACGCCGTTGAGCACCCAGTCGTCGCCATCGCGTACCGCCCTGGTCTTCTGGTTGGCCGCGTCGCTCCCGGCGTCGGGTTCAGACAGGCAGTAGGAGAAGCCTTCGCCGGCGGCCAGCCGCGACAGGTACGTCTTCTTGAGGGCTTCGTTACCAGAGATCATGACCGGCAGCGAGCCGAGCTTGTTGACCGCAGGAATCAGCGAGCTCGAGACGCATACACGCGCGACCTCTTCGATCACGAGCACTGTTGCCAGCGCGTCGGCGCCTGCTCCGCCGAACTCCTCGGGCACATGCGGCGCATGGAAGTCGGCTGCGAGCAGCGCCGCGGCGGCCTCGTGCGGGAATCGAGCTTCCTCATCGACCTCGGCGGCGAACGGGGCGATCTTGGCCTCCGCGACAGCTCGAACGGCTTCGCGGATTGCTTGGTGCTCTTCGGTGAGAATGAACATGTCTGACACGAGCACTCCAGAAATAGTAGGACGACCTACTAATTGTAGAACGACTTCGTATGACGACCAACTTGCGAACAGGTGCGATCGGACACACTCGCGCGCCGTTGCCGACGCCACACCTACGCTGGATCCATGAAGATCACCACCGAGGCCGAGCTCCGCGAGCTGCTCGGCGAGCCCATGCAGCGCGTGCGTGACAAGGACCGCGCGTCGTTCTCTCCAGAGCACCGTGTTTGGCTCGCTGCTTCGCCATTCTGCCTCGTGGCAACGTCGGACTCCCGTGGTCGCTGCGACGTCTCACCAAAGGGTGATCCGACCGGCTTCTGCCTGGTTGTCGACGACACGACCCTCGCCATTCCCGAGCGGCCAGGCAACAAACGCGCCGACGGGTTCGCCAACATCCTGCAGAACCCGCGTCGGGCTGAGCTTCTTCCTGCCCGGACGGGGTGACACGCTGCGCCTCAACGGTCGGGCCACTCTCCTTGCGGATGCACCCTACGCCGATCAGATGATCGTCAAGGGTCACAAACCTGTCGTGATCCTTGAGGTCGCAGTCGAACAAATCTTCTTCCACTGCTCCAAGGCATTCCTGCGCTCAAACCTGTGGAAGCCAGAGACATGGGATCCGGAGGCGGTCCCGAGTCGTGCGGTCATCGCCAAGAGTCTCGAGCGTCCTGACGACACGATGGAAGAGCTCGAGGCCTACTACGGCGCGGCGTACGCCGACGGGCTCTACCGACCCCAAGATTCCCAGCAGAACCTCGGAAACGCGCACTCCACCCTTGTTGCAACAAGGGTGAAGTGACAAATTCAGGGGACCTGCTGGGAATCTTGAGGTTCAGCGGAAGCCGGCGCCCTTGGCCGGGTTGCGGACCATCTCGCCCTTCGCGCGGGCCGCGGCGGCGAGTTCGGACTGGAAGTCGAGCATCTTCTGCGTCAGCTCGGGGTCGCCGGTCGCAAGGATGCGTACGGCCAGCAGCGCTGCGTTGCGGGCGTTGCCGATCGATACTGTCGCAACCGGTACGCCAGCAGGCATCTGGACGATCGACAACAACGAGTCCATGCCGTCGAGGTGCTTGAGCGCAACAGGCACCCCAATGACCGGCAGCGGGGTGACGGCGGCGAGCATGCCCGGCAGATGTGCCGCGCCTCCGGCTCCGGCGATGATGACCTCGAGGCCTCGGCCGTGCGCGTCGCGGCCGTAGGCGAGCATCTCGTCGGGCATGCGATGCGCGGAGACGACATCCGCCTCGTATGCGATGTCGAACTCAGCGAGCGCTGTCGCGGCGGCCTCCATCGTCGGCCAGTCCGAGTCAGATCCCATCACGATGCCCACGCGTGCAGTCATGGCATCAGCGTATCGGTGGCGCGCCTACAGGCCGTCCTGCAGCAAAGATCCTGCCTGACGCGCCCGTGCAGTAACGTCCTCGAGATCGTCGCCGGTCACCGTCAGGTGGCCGACCTTGCGTCCGGGTTTCACGGACTTGCCGTACAGGTGCACGTGCGCCTCCGGCACGGCAGCGAGTACGTCGGCCACCTGCGACTCGAGGTCATCGACCGCTCCTCCGAGCACGTTGTACATCACGCTCCAAGCCGCAGTCGGTGTCGATGGGCCCAACGGAAGATCGAGCACGCCCCGCAGGTGATTCTCGAACTGGCTCGTGGTCGCACCGTCGATCGTCCAGTGCCCCGTGTTGTGCGGGCGCATGGCGAACTCGTTGACGAGCAACCGGCCATCGCTCGTCTCGAACAGCTCGACGGCGAGCATCCCGCTGACATCCAAGGCCTCTGCGACTCCAACGGCAATCTGCTTCGCCTCCGCAACCAGATCTGCGGCGAGATCGGGCGCCGGAGCGATGACCTCCTTGCAGACGCCGTTCTCCTGCCGCGACTCAACTACCGGATAGGTGACGGTCTCTCCCGACGGTCGCCGAGCAACCTGTGCGGACAGCTCGCGGCGGAAGTCGACCAGCTCTTCGGCCAGCACGGCATCAGCTGCGAGAGCATCGATCACCTCGGCCTCGGACCGTACGATCCACACGCCCTTGCCGTCGTAGCCCCCGCGCGGTGCCTTGAGCACGCACGGCAAGCCGAACGCAACGACGTCCGCGACCGTCTCAACGACGGTCCACCGGGGTGAGGGCACGCCCAGCTCGTCAAGCTTGGTGCGCAGCGTGATCTTGTCCTGGGCGTGGATGAGCGCACCCGGTCCGGGACGCGGGATGTGTCCTTCGGCCTGCAGCGTCCGCAGGTGCTCTGGCGGCACGTGCTCGTGGTCGAACGTCACCACCGAAGCACCCTCCGCGGCTCGACGCAGGTCGTCGATGTCGGTGTAGTCGCCGACGAAGTGATCGGGAATCACCTGGGCGGCAGAGACATCGGGCGCCTCGGCAAGCAGTCGGATGTGAACGCCCAGTCCGATGGCGGCCTGCTGCATCATCCGCGCCAGCTGGCCACCGCCAATGACGGCAAGGGAAAGCGGTGACGAGGACACGGCCAAACCCTAGTGCGTGCGGAAGAAGCCGCGGCGCTCGCTGACCGTGATCGGTGAGAGGTTGCCGAAACCGCGCAGTGGGCGCGGCGGCAGCGTGCGCAGGTCGAACTCGTCATCGAGAAACGAAGCGGTGTCTGCGTCGACGAGCACGCGGTTGCTCCGCGCGACATGCGAGAGCCGGGCGGCAAGGTTCACCGGCGGGCCGAACACATCACCCAACCGGCTGATGACCGATCCGGTGGCGAGGCCGACGCGGATGTCAGGGAGTTCCGCGCGGGTGCCGATCTGAGCTACCAGGTCGAGCGCCGTACGGGTCCCTTCGACAGCGTCGTCACAGACGAACAGCACTGCGTCGCCGAGCGTCTTGATGACACGCCCGCCGTGCGTCGTGACGATGTCGGCACAGCGTGTCTCGAAGTCCTCGACCAGTGACGCCAGCGCCGCATCGTCAAGTCCGTTCGACAGCGAGGTGAACCTCGAGAGGTCAGCGAAACCGACTGTCATGACGGTCGACAGCAGCTCCTCGTCATTTGCGCCGAGCGCCTCGATGCGGGCCGCTGCAGCAGCGAGGTGGCGCCTCCACGCATAGATGATGAGCTCCTCGAAGCCCGGCGCTGCTCTCGTCGCGAGCTCGATCGCGGCTTCGAGACGGGTCCCCGACTTGCCACCCTCGACGTCGTGCTCAACCTGCTCGACCAGGGTCGAGACCTGCCAGTCGGCGAGGCGCGACATCGTATGGCCCAAGGCACGGGTCATCCGGAATGCCGTGAGCTCATCCAGCACGCCGTACTGGATGGCCGAGGCAACGATGGCAACGGCGCGCACGTCGGCCTCGCCGTACGCGATGCTGTCGCCGGTGTCAGGGAAGCCCAGCGCCCGCCACAGTCGCTGTCCGGCGTCGAGGGTGAGGCCGCCCTTCTCGACGACCTCCGCGCTCGTCAGTCCCAGCTCGTCACCCAGGATCTGGTTGACAAGTCGGTTGCGAAGGTCAGATCGATTCATCACTCGCCGTTTTGTCATGCTTCTCAAGGACGAGATTGGACACGGTGCGGTGGAACGCCTCGATGTGCGGGATGTCCCTGAGCTCCAGACCAGCCTGCTCACTGGCATCGTGGATGATCAACGTGCCACAGCCGAGGATCCGGTCGTTGAGGTTCTTCTCGAATGCGACGTCATTGATCCTGCTGAGCGGGATGACACGACCAGTACGGGTGAGCAGCCCCTTCTGCTCGACGATTCGCTTGTTGGTCAGTGTGTAGGTCCATGCCAGCCACTTGGCGAACGGCAGCAGGGTGCCGAAGAACACCAGCACCACGGCAATTCCCACGATGATCCAACGCCACACGGCGTCAACCTCGCCGGCGACCTTGGCCTGGACGAATCCCTCGAGCAGGGCGACCAGGAGCAGGATCAGGAAGGGGATGAACAGCACCTTGAGGTGGGTGCGGGTCGTCGCGACGGTTTGCTCACCGTCGACCATCAGCTTGCGAGGAAGGGCCATGTCATGGATCTTGTCACGTCGCTGCGCGAACGTGCGTGATATCGCCCGCGCTGATGGCCTGCCCATCGACGACAAGCCTCCCCAGCTCGTCAATTGCGGTCGCCTCACCTTCCAGCGAATCGCCATTGGGAAGAGCGACGCGCACCCGGGTGCCGATCGTGACGCAGCGGCGTTCATAAGAGTCGCGGATGCCGGCCGCCGGATTTCCACCGGACTCCTTCCACGCCCGATAGAGCGCTTCGAGGTTTCGCAACAGTGCCCTAAGAACGATCGTGCGATCGGTCTCGGTCGCTCCCTCGAGCAGGAGGGAGGTCGCGGTGTCCACGGGTCGTTCGTCCTCGCGCAACGTCACATTCAGACCCACGCCGATGATCGCGGCAGGGCCCAGCGGGGTCTCGACGCGCTCAAGCAGGATGCCGGCGAGCTTTCGGTCGTCTACCAACACGTCATTGGGCCACTTGAGCCCGCAGTCGACACCGAGCTCGCGCACGGTTGCGTCGACAGCAAGTCCCACGAGCAGCGGCAGCCACACCCAGCGCGCCGCCGAGATCTCATCGGGTCGGAGCAACACCGACACCGCGATGCCCGAGCCGGCCGGAGACTCCCACACACGATCCAGCCGCCCGCGGCCGGCAACCTGCAGGTCGGTGACGTGGACCGTACCTTCTGATGCGCCAGCACGAGCTGCGGCAGCAACGTCGGCATTGGTACTGCCGGTCTGCTCGGTGACCTCGACGTCGGTCCAGAACCGGCCAGGACCGGTCAATGCCGAACGCAACGCTCCGGCGTCGAGCGGCGGCCGGTCGAGGTCGTCATAGGGCATGAGAACAGAGTCACATACCCCTCAAGCGCCCGACTCGTTACGCTGTGGCCCGTGACCGACGCCCAGAACCCCAACCCCGACGTGCTCGAAGAGCATCCCGAGCTGCACACGACCGCAGGCAAGCTTGCCGACTTCGAACGACGTCAGGACGAGCTGCTCAACGAGCTCGCTGAGCGCGCCTCCGAGAAGCAGCACGCGAAGGGTCGTGGCAGCGCTCGCGAACGCATCAACCAGTTGCTCGACGAAGGTTCATTCGTCGAGCTCGACGCATTCGCTCGCCACCGCAGCACCGCTTTCGGACTGGAGAAGAACCGCCCGCTTGGCGACGGAGTCATTACCGGCTATGGCACGATCGACGGCCGTCAGGTGTGTGTGTTCAGCCAGGACTTCTCGATCTTCGGCGGCTCGCTCGGCCAGGTCTACGGCGAGAAGATCACCAAGGTGATGGACCTCGCGATCAAGTCCGGTTGCCCCATCATCGGCATCAACGAGGGCGCCGGCGCCCGCATCCAGGAGGGCGTCGTCTCACTCGGCCTCTACGGGGAGATCTTCAAACGCAACGTGCACGCCTCAGGTGTCATCCCGCAGATCTCGCTGATCATGGGCACCAATGCAGGCGGCCACGTCTACTCGCCGGCCGTCACCGACTTCGTCGTCATGGTCGACAAGACGTCCAACATGTTCATCACCGGTCCCGACATCATCAAGACGGTCACCGGCGAAGACGTCTCGATGGAAGACCTCGGCGGCGCCCGCACCCACAACACCAAGAGTGGCAACGCGCACTACATGGGCGCCGATGAAGAGGACGCGATCGAGTACGTCAAGGCGCTCATCTCCTACCTTCCGCAGAACAACATGGAGGAGCCCGAACCGTACGAGACGGTTGCAGACCTTGAGTCGACCGACACCGACATCGCGCTCGACACATTGATTCCCGACTCGGCCAACCAGCCGTACGACATGCACACCGTGATCCAGTCAGTTGTGGATGACGGCGACTTCCTCGAGGTCATGCCGCTGTTCGCCCCCAACATCCTGATCGGCTACGGGCGGGTCGAGGGCCGCAGTGTCGGCATCGTCGCCAACCAGCCGATGCAGCTCGCCGGCTGCCTTGACATTGATGCGTCGGAGAAGGCTGCGCGCTTCGTCCGCACCTGCGACGCATTCAACATTCCGGTCGTCACCTTCGTCGACGTTCCGGGCTTTCTACCCGGCACCGACCAGGAGTGGGACGGCATCATCCGCCGCGGCGCCAAGCTGATCTACGCGTACGCCGAGGCCACCGTCCCGCTCGTCACTGTCATCACCCGCAAGGCCTACGGCGGCGCCTACGACGTCATGGGGTCAAAGCACCTCGGTGCCGACGTCAACATCGCTTGGCCGTCGGCCCAGATCGCCGTTGTCGGAGCGTCTGGCGCCGTTGGCATCCTCTACCGCAAGGAGATCGCGGCGGCGAAGGATCCGGACGCGAGGCGTGCCGAGCTGATGACGGAGTACGAGGACACGCTCTGCAACCCCTACCTCGCCGCGGAACGCGGATACGTCGACGCCGTGATCGCGCCGTCACAGACTCGTGCGGAGGTGGTCAAGGCTTTGCGTCTGCTCAAGACCAAGCGCGAGACCCTGCCGCCCAAGAAGCACGGGAACATTCCGCTGTGAGCGAGCGCCAGCGAGTGAACCGAAAGCACCGTGTCACAGCGGCGCT
>CAZWZC010000008.1:0-48660 GCA_964638755.1 uncultured Aeromicrobium sp.
TGGCGGGATCGTCGAGGCAACCATCGGTGCCGAAGGTGGAACGCTGTTCACGTTCACCCTTCCAGGCTCGGAAAGCGACTCAGGCCTCACCCACGGCCCTGCCAAAGGTGAACCGTCCCCGTAACCGACCTCCGACCCAGGTCAGGCCGAGCGACATGGCGAGAAGCACCGGTTGGGCGATCCAGTACAGGACGCCTTGAAGTGCGTCCGTGCCGAGGGTTCCGCCGAATCCGGTCTTCCCCGGCTCTGCAAGATATGCCGTCTGCACGGAGAGGAACACATACCAGGCGAGGGCCGTCAACGCATAAGCCGAGAGCCGGTGTCCGAGAAGAACGCCAAGGCCGAGAGCCAAGATCGTGCCGAACATGAGAGTCATCAGAACCTCCATTTGCTGTTACTCTGCAAGCCAGAGTAGATCTGACCACGATAACTCTGCATTGCAGAGTAGGCAACCATGACCGACCCACTTTCTGCCGAGCTGGCGTATTTCGAGGCGCGAGCGACACAGCAGCGCATCCGGTCTGTCCGCCGCGCCTTGGTCGCACCGCTACGGTTGTGCGCGGCCGCGGATCTATCGGCAGCCGTCACCGTGCTGCTGATTGGCCGAGATCACATGCTGCTCTTCTTCGCGCCGGCGTACCTCTTGGTCCTGGTCCTCTCCTACCTCTCCTATCGTGGATATGCGCGCAACGCCGGGATGTGGCTGCCGATCTGGCCTTGGATCGCCATCATCATTCCGATGCTGGTCGCCAGCAGCACGACCTCCCGGCTGGGATTCAAGCTCGATGAGCCCTGGCTCACCGACACGGGTCCGTTCGTCGCGAACGTGGTCGCGATAGGGGTCACGGCAGCCTGGTTGCGGTCGCGAAGGCTGGCGGTCGCAGCAGCCGCCATGGCGATCGTCAGCGCAGGGGTCATCGTTTTGCTTGAGGGCGACGTCGCGGTCTCTGTTCAGGCCGCCGCCTATGGTGTTCTGCTGTGGCACGCGGCAGAAGGAGAGCGATGAAAGAGCATCCGATTCATGAACTCGACGACGACGTCCACCAACGCGTACGTCTTGGGATTCTCGCCTCTCTCAGCGGACTGGTGCGAGCGGACTTCAGCCACCTGAAGCGAGAGCTCTCCCTGACCGACGGCAATCTGGGTCGCCACCTTGAGGTTCTCGAGAAGTCGGGTCTGGTCAGTCTCGTACGCGAGCCCGAGGGTGGCCGCAGCCGCACCTGGGTCTCGCTGACGGGGGCTGGCCGCAAGGCCCTCAAACAAGAACTGGCGACACTGCGACGCATCATGAGTCGCGTCGAGGACAACCTCGGACTCGAGGAGGGCCCAGCTGTCGCGGACATCGCGAAGAGCTGAACAGACTCCTCCGGCCTGGATTCTTTCGTCACTCACACTCCACCTTCAGCGCCCGTTTAGAAATAGGCGAGAATGTAAACCTATGAATGACAAGCCAGATCCATTCGCCGAACGTCCGTATGTCCCGCCGACTGAGCGCGACGCCGACGAGCCGGTAGCCGCAGACGATTCCGCCCTCAGTGACACGGCCAACGCAGACGCGGTCCCGTCAGACGCAGTCACGACGGAAACAGCCACGACAGACGAGATACCGGCCGTTCCGGCGTCCCCAGCCGCGGTGAGTCCCGCCGATCCGGCGCCGAATGTGGAAGAGCCAACTGCCTACTCCCACCGGTACCCGAGCGAACCCGCGCCAGTCGCGACTGCCGCACACGAGGACAATCCGACGCCGACCACCACGTTCCCCGCGCCCAACTTTGACGGCGGCGACCCGTTCCCGCCGGTCACCAAGACTGGCGACGAGCCGCCGAAGCGTCGCGGCCGACAGGTCGTCAGCCTCGTCGCGCTCGCCGCGCTAGCGGGTGCAGCCGGATTCGGCGGTGCCGCCGGCTATGACGCCCTCCACGGCGACGACTCCGGCAACACCACCGTGAGCTCGCTCGACACCGGCAAGACCACCAGCACCAGCGGGCCTGCTGGCGCGGTCGAGAAGGTCGCCCAGAAGGTGCTTCCGTCTGTGGTGCAGATCAATGTCAAGGGCTCCAGCGAGTCTGGCTCCGGCACTGGCATCATCATCAGCAGTGACGGCGAGATCCTCACCAACAACCACGTGGTCGAGGTTGCCGGCAACAGCGGCACACTCACGGTCGCGTTCAACGACGGCACCAATGCGCAGGCAACCGTCATCGGCGCTGACCCGCTGACTGACCTCGCGGTCATCAAGGCCAAGGGCAAGTCCGGCCTGTCGCCGGCGACGCTCGGCAGCTCGGCCAACCTCAAGGTCGGCCAGGAGGTAGTCGCAATCGGCTCACCCTTCGGGCTCGAGAGCACCGTCACCAGCGGCATCATCTCCGCCCTCAACCGACCGGTGACGTCTTCGTCGGCCAGCAGCGACAGCCAGTCGACGACATTCCCGGCCGTCCAGACCGACGCCGCGATCAACCCCGGCAACTCAGGCGGTCCCCTCGTAGACCTGAACGGCAACGTCGTGGCAATCAACTCGGCAATCCGCTCGGGCGCATCGGCAGGCGAGGCAGGATCCATTGGCCTCGGCTTCGCAATCCCGATCGACCTGGCCAAGAGTGTCTCGAAGCAGCTCCTCGCCGGCAAGAAGGTCGAGCACGCCCGAATCGGCGTCACCGTCGGTCAGGCCGTTTCAACCGACGACATCACCGGCATCGGCGCGCTCGTCGCCGAGGTCACCAAAGATGGCGCGGGCGACAAGGCTGGGCTCAAGAAGGGCGACATCATCACCGGGGTCAACGGGCACCCGGTGGCGAGCAACGAGGCCCTGGTGGCGTCGGTTCGCGGCTATCAACCCGGTGAGACGATCAAGGTCACCTACCAGCGTGGGGACAAGACCACCTCAGTCAACGTCACGCTCGACTCCGACGGCGGCAAGCTCGCCGAGTAGCGTCAACTTGTAGGACGGCCGGGCTTTCGAGGTCGGCCGTTTTGCGCGCCATGATGGCCGATTTTCGCTCGTTGGCGTCAGTGCGGATCACTACCGTGGGCATGTGAAGAATCGTGATCTGTCTGTGCCAGCTCTGCTGGTCACCGTTCTGCTCTGGGCTTCGGCGTTCGTCGGGATCCGCGCCGTCAGCGACACGTTCTCGGCAGGCTCGCTGTCCCTCGGACGACTTGTCGCAGGCTCCGTCGCGCTGACCGCCATCGCCTGGCCTCGTCGCGAGCCAATTCCCACCGGCAGGCCGCTCGGAATGATCGTCCTCTATGGCGTCATCTGGTTCGGCGCCTACAACGTCGCGCTCAACGCCGCCGAGCAGGATCTGGATGCAGGGACCACCGCGCTGATCGTCAACATCGGTCCCATCCTGATCGCCCTCATCGCCGGCTTCATCTTCAAGGAGGGTTTCCCCAGACCGTTGATCATTGGCATGGCGGTCGCCTTTGCGGGCGTCGCGCTCATCGCGATCAGCACACGCAACTCCTCGGTCGAGACGGCAAGCACGGTCGGTGTGGTCCTGTGCCTCGTCGCAGCCATCTGCTACGCCGTAGGAGCATTGAGCCAGAAGGTGGCACTCGTCCATGTGTCGCCGGTCATGTCGGTGTGGTTGGCCTGCCTCGTCGGCACTGTCGTCTGCCTGCCGTTCGCACCCCAGCTGATTGATGAGCTCGGTGATGCGACAGCCGGCGACGTGGCATGGCTCGCGTTCCTGGGTGTCTTCCCCACTGCGATCGGCTTCAGCACGTGGGCCTACGCGCTCAAACGACTCACAGCCGGTCAGGTCGCGTCGACGACCTATCTCGTGCCCGCGGTCGCCACCCTGATCTCGTGGGCCTATCTCGGCGAGGTGCCAACAGTGTTGGCCTTCATCGGTGGCGGCCTGTGTCTATTGGGCGTCACCATCACCCGCCTCAAGCGCCGTGAACCGGTTGTCACCGAACCAGCAGTCATTCCAGAGCGAGGTTGACCGCGGCCTGTGCGTGAAGCGCCATGGTCGGGAACACCGGCAGGGCGACATGTGACTGATCGACGAGCAGCTCGATCTCCGTACAGCCGAGGATGACCCCTTCGGCTCCATCGGCCTCGAGCCGCCGAATCACGTCGAGGTAGAACACCCGCGACTCGTCGCGTACGACACCGAGGCACAACTCGTCGTAGATGATCTCGCTGACCCGCGTTCTGTCCTCGGGGGCCGGGAGCACGACATCCAGCCCGTGGCCACTGAGCCGGTCGACGTAGAAGTCCTGCTCCATCGTGAAGATCGTGCCCAGCAGGCCAACGCGCGTGATCCCAGTTGCCCGCACCGCGTCAGCCGTCGTGTCTCCGAGGTGGATGAACGGTACGGACACCGCTGCCTCAATGGAGGCTGCGACCTTGTGCATCGTGTTGGTGCACAGCACGATCAGGTCAGCCCCTGCGCCCTGGAGCCGTTCGGCTGCCGCCGCGAGCAGCGCTCCTGCATCGTCCCACCGTCCCTCGACCTGCATGGCCTCGATCTCGGCGAAGTCGACCGAGTGCATCAGGATCTTGGCCGAGTGGAGTCCGCCGAGTCGGTCGCGTACGAGCTCATTGGCGAGCCGGTAGTACTCGGCCGTGCTCTCCCAGCTCATGCCGCCGAGCAGTCCGATCGTCCTCATCCGATGAGGTCGGTGACCAGGTCGCGCAAGATGCCAAAGCCGTTCTGAGTCAGGATCGACTCCGCGTGGAACTGGACACCGCGAAAATGTGATCCGGCCAAAAGGTGGACGTCGCCGGTCTCGGGATCGGTCTCGACCGTCACACCGTCAGGCAGACCACCGTCAGGCACCCGGGCGACGAACGTGTTGTAGAAACCGACGACCTCGGGCCGATCGAGCACCGAGAGCTTGCTCTGGGTGCCCTGGAAGACGATGTCCTTGAATGCGAGGTCGAGGCCAAGCTGGTGGCTGAGTGCCTGGTGTCCGAGACAGACTGCCAAGAACGGACGCTCCGTCTCAAGCAGCCCGGCTACGACACCGTGAAGCACGGCCATCTTCGGATCGTCGAGCTCACGCGGATCACCGGGTCCGGGTCCGACGACAACGAGGTCAAAACCGTCGAGGTCGCCGTCTGCATACGCGTCGTGCCTGATGATGTCGGTGGTCATGCCGAGGACGCCGAAGACGTGCGACAGCATGTTGACGAAGTCGTCTTCACCGTCGACAACCACGACGCGCTTGCCGACCAGGGAGGGCACAGGCGCTGCGCCTGACTGGTCGGTCAGCCAGAACTGGCTGAGTCGCTGATTGCGCGAGCCCAGCGCGATGATGACCTCGTCCTCGCGGGTGAATGCGTCGAAGCCATCAACGGGCTCGGGCGCGGACTCGACGAGCCCGAACGCGCTGAGGATACCGGAGGCCTTGGCCCATGTTTCCTTCGTCTCATGCATCGGGTCAGAGTCGCGTACGAGAGTTGCTCCGGCGGTGACCTTGAGATTGCCGTCGAGGTCGACATCCGCGGTGCGGATCAGGATCGGTGCATCGGCGCGCGGCATGCCGTCGGCGTCACGGCCGATCAGCGCGGCAACGGCGGCGTAGTAGCCGCGACCCTCCGCCTCGTACTGCTTGATCAGGCGACAGGCGTTCTCGACCGGGCTGCCCGTGACGGTGGCGGCAAACATCGAGTCGCGCAGCACCTCGTTGACCGTGCGATGGGTGCGACCGGCGAGGAGGTATTCGGTGTGGACGAGGTGCGTCATCGGCTTGAGGTAGGGCCCGAGAACCAGTCCACCCTCATGGCAGATGTCGCACATCATCTTGAGCTCTTCGTCGACGACCATGAAGAGCTCATAGATCTCCTTCTCGTCCTTGAGAAATGCCAGCAGCTCACGCTTTTTGTCGGCGTGTGTCTCGAGGCCGCGCATGCGGAACGTTCCGCTGATGGGGTTCATGCGCACCTGGCCAGCCTCGACGCTGACATGACGCTCGGGGCTCGCGCCGATCAGATAACGGTCGCCGGTGAAGATCAGGAACGTCCAGAACGCACCTCGCTCGCGCTCGAGCAACCGGCGAAACACCGTCAGCGCGCGTTCATGGCTCCAGTCGGCGACCTGGGCACGGAAGTGGCGCCCGATCACCAGGTTTGCGCCCTCGCCCTGACCGATCTCCTGATCGATGATCTGTCGGACGACAGCGGCGTAGTCGTCGTCGCTGGTCTCGAAGCCGCCGCGATCTGCAAAGTCGATCGGCAGGTCGGGCAACTGAGGGAGAAGTTCGGCGATTGGTACCTCAGCGCTGAATTCCACGGCAATCGACGTGAGCGGCGTGCCGTCCAGGTGCGCCTCGAACCCGCGCTCGCGTACCTGCGCATACGGCACGAGCACCAAGTGGTCCCATGCCTCACCGGAACCCGCAACGGCTGGGATGTCGCCGAGCGAGTCGAGATCCGTACGCGGTCCGCCGACCAGCGTGACCGTGTCGGCGTCGCGTACTCGGATGAGCGCGAACGCCGGCTGCGTGAGGAGATCGTCAAGCCCGGTCATGAGACCTCGATCCTATCGGCGGGCCCTGCGGAGCCCTTCTTGCCCGAGTGGTATCACCGCGATACCATCAAAGAATGAGCATGACACTACGGATCGACGGCGAGGATGACGCCGCCTTGACGGCCCTTGCCGCATTGCAGGGGATCAGCAAGAACGAAGCCGCACTGCGAGCCATCCGCGAAAGCGCCGCAAGCGTCAACCGCGAGAACCTCCTCGAGGCTGCGCTCGCCGACACGCTTTCCCGATACAGCAGTACGCTCGAGCGCCTCGGCGAATGACCATCTACCTGACGATTGAAGATGCACTGAAGATCGCAGAAGCCGTCACCGGCGGACCCCCCGAGATACGTGATCTTGGCATGATCGACTCGGCAATGGCGCGACCGCAAGCTTCCGCGTTCGGCGAAGACGCCTACACGACGATCGACACCAAGGCGGCCGCATTGCTCCAGTCGTTGGTATGCAATCACGGTCTCGTCGATGGCAACAAGCGAATGGGGTTAGCGTGCACGTCGGTGTTCTTGACCTTGAACGGCGCTCCCCTCAGTCTTGATGACCGTACCGAGGCTTACGACCTCGTGATTGCCGTTGCCACAGGTGAGCTCCGCGAGATTGCGGACATTTCTGCTGCGTTGAGACGCTGACATGGACATCGACGTCGACCTGATCCGGCGGGATCTGGCGCAACTCGTCAACATCCCCAGTGTTGGCGGATCGGATGCGGAGATTGCCGCTCAGCGATGGTGCGCCGCGACTCTGACCGGGCTCGGGCTCGAGGTTGATCAATGGCGTCTTGACCTCGACAAGCTCCGCGCTGACACTGACTACCCCGGCGAAGAGGTCGAGCGTGAGGAGGCTTGGGGATGCGTCGGTGTCTCCAGCCCCGGCACACCTGCCCTGATCCTCAACGGTCACGTCGACGTCGTACCCCCCGGGGATGCCGAGTCGTGGACCAGCGGCGACCCGTGGCACATTCGCGAGGACGCCGGTCGCTGGTACGGGCGCGGTGTCTGCGACATGAAGGGTGGCGTGGTCGCCATCATCGCTGCGGCGCGGGCCGTCAGCGATCTCACCTTGACCCGCCCGTTCGCTGTCCACACCGTGATCGGTGAGGAGGACGGCGGACTGGGTACGTTCGCGACGCTGCGCCGAGGTCACACCGGCGAGGTCTGCGTCATCGCCGAGCCGACAGCTGGGCAGATCGTGTCCGCGAATGCCGGCTCGCTGACCTTCAGGATCGAGGTGCAGGGGCGCTCCACGCATGGCTCCATGCGAGCGGCTGGACGAAGCGCAGTCGATGCGTTCGAGATCGTCAATCGTGCACTCCGCGAGCTCGAGACCATCAGGAATGCCGCTCCCCCCGAGCCGTTCGGCGAGCTGCCCTGGCCGATCAGCGTCGGCATCCTGCATGCTGGCGACTGGGCCAGCACCGTGCCCGATCGACTCGTCGCAGAAGGTCGCTACGGCGTGATGCCCGGAGAGTCGTTCGGCGACGCGCAGCAGGCTTTTGAGCAGGCCATCGCCGCCGCGTCAACGGCTGACCCGTGGCTCGCCGAGCAGCCACCGACCATCAGCTGGCCCGGTGGACACTTCGCGGCGGGCACGCTGCCGGTCGGCCATCCATTCGGCGACGAGGTCGCCGCAGCGGTCACCGCCGGCGGAGGATCTGCGCCACAGCTCGTCGGCGCGCCATATGGTTCGGACCTTCGCCAGTACGCCGCGGCGAGCATACCCACATTGCAGTTCGGCCCCGGCAACATCATCGATGCCCACGCGATCGACGAGAGCGTGCTGGTCGATGAGGTCGTCCACTGCGCGCGCGCGTATGCACAGCTGATCGTCAGCCGTTGCTCCTCGGTGACGCACTGATCGGTACGTAGTCAGCGACCCTGGTGCGGCCACCGGAGTCGAAGGTGACCGGCTGGAGGCCTACCGGTACACCGTCAGAGAACGTGACGATCGTGACCTCCGCGGTGCGGCGAAGCTTGCTACCGAGCGCAAACGCATACACCGCGCCACCGGTCGTACCGGTCGTGAGCGTTGTGGTTGCTCTCCCGTTGAGCCCGGTCACCCGGGTGGGGCCGACTTGACGGTGCAGGTGACCGGTGAGGACGAGGTCGGCGCAACCTGACTGCGCCGCTTTCTTGACTGAAGCGGGGCTGTGCACCGCGATGACATTCACCTCTGCGTCATCGCATGCCGCCTTGGTGAGTTTGGTGTCCTGCGCCCGGATCGCGCTGATGTTGTCGGACTCGTCGCCGGTGTAGCCATGGGTGAGACCTGAGCTGCGCGGATCGCTGCTGCCGAGGAACCGCACGCCGTCGACCGTTGTTGGTTTGCCCTTCAGCAGGGTGAAGCCCTTGTCCTCCATCTGCTTGCGGACGGTCGGCCCGGTGTCGTGGTTGCCTGCCACTGAGACGATGTCGAAACCGTCGAACTCGCGGGCGAGCGAGTTGAGGCTGAAGGTCTCCCATGGTGCGCCGTTCGAGGTGTCGTCGCCCAGATCGATCAACATCTTTGCCTCTGCCCGGTCGGCGATCGCGCGCGCCACGGGGTCCATACCGATGTTGTCGTGGCGATCCGTCACGACCAGCGCCGTCGTCTCGCCCTCGAGCGGAGTGCGCACGACCACCTCCTTCGCCCGGTCAGCAAGCTTGCCGTAGAACGACACCGAATCCTGGTAGGTCCCCAAGGCGCCTTCCACGAGCGCCCTGCCGCCGCTCGTCGACGCACCCTCAGCGATCTCGACCTTGTCCAGAACGGGGTCGGCGGGCAGCTGCGGGAACACCGTGCCAATCGGAAGCCACTGCGCCTCGTCAGACCGCGGTCGCTCCGGTGCCGCGATGAGGGCAACCGCGGCAACCGTCACCCCGATGACCGCGACTGCAGCAAGCTTCTGGTTCCGGCTGGGGTGACGCGCGACGGACCACAGGACTCTGCGACGAGCGTGACCAATCGCCTTCCACGCCAAGATTGCGATGAGCAGCGCAAGCAGCGCCGTACCGAGCGCTCTCAGGACCGCATCGATGACCATCGAGATGATCTGTGAGCGTACGGCCGCGATCTCACCTTGCGGCTGCGACGCGATCACAGCGTCGCGTGCGACAAGCTGGTTGAGGTCGGACACATCAGCGTCGCCCAGCCGTATGTCGACTCCGATCCCCAAAGGCGCCTCTGCCGGAAGCCGGACCGACGGCAGCAACGGACCGAAGTCGATGCGTGCAAACTTGCCAAAATCTGGCTGCACAGTTGCTTCGTGCGCACCGATGACGATGGCTCGCTCACTGTGGATGAACGTCGTGTAGGCCGTCGGGAGCGCGACGCCGATCGCAAGCAGCGCCAGCAACAGGATCTTCAGGGTGCGGGTCAGTGGATCCGCTTTCGCCAGCGGTCTGTCGTGCCGACCGTCGTGAGGAGCTGGGTGGCGCGGGTCAGCACGACATACAGGGTGCGCCAGCCAGCCGTCGACTCGTCAGTGATCGCATCGGGCTCGGCGACGACAACGGCGTCGAACTCCAGACCCTTCGTGTCGAGCCCGTCGAGCAGACGAAGCCGAGTCGGGTGTTCACCGAGCAGATCGGCGAGCTCTCCGCGGAGCCGTTCGAGATCATCCCGCGGTGCCACCAGTGCGACCGTGCCCTCAACACGTTCCAGCATGTCCTCGGTGCTCACGCGCAGGTGGTCGATGAGTCCCTTGGCGCCAACAACGAGGTGCTCAGGTTGCTCGCCGGTTCGTCGTACGGCGTCGGCAAGATCTGGTTGGTCCATGCCGACCACCGCAACCTTTGCAGCGAGGTCGTAGATCTCGGCGGAGTTTCGGTAGTTCGTGGACAACCTGAACGCGTACTCCGGCTTGCCCTCGAGGGCGGCCCGGCGAGCCGCTTCGGACTCTTGCGGATGAGGCCATGACGACTGCGCCTGATCGCCGACGATCGTCCAGCTGGCGTGGCGACCGCGCCGCCCGAGCATGCGCCACTGCATCGGCGAGAGGTCCTGTGCCTCGTCGACCAGTACATGCGCAAAGCCGTCGTCATCGATGCTGCGGGTGGCGCGATAACGGTCGTCGCGTTCTTCGCGTTCGCGACGCTCAAAGCTCATCAGCTGCTTGGGTCCGTCGTCGTCGTTGTCATCGTTGTCGGGGATCTCGCCGATGACGTAGCGCAGCTCGTCGATCAGCGGAATGTCCTCGATCGCTGGTTCTCCTGTCGCCCATGATGCCTTGAGCGCGGCCAGCTCTTCGGTTGAGAAGGCGCCGCGGCCCAACGAATCGACGACATCGGGCAGCGTGCGCCAGATCTCGATCGGATCGACCGGGGGCCACCAGTCCTCGACGAACGAGACGAAACGGTCGTCGGTCGTGACGATCTCGACGAATTCGGCCTCACCCTTCTCCAGGGCGCGCTCACCGGACACCTGGCGCCAGAGGGCGTTGACGAGTGCTGCCGGCGCCTTGTCGTACGCGCGGTTGCGCTTGCCACCCGAGAGCAGCTGGCGCCGGATGCGCTCGAGGTCTGCCTCGTTCAAGCGCAGTACGTCGTCCTTGTAGAAGTAGCGAAACTCCGTCGGCGCGCCGGGTAGCGGTGCTGCAGCAGCGCGGCCGATGAAGGCCGTCATCCGAGATGAACCCTTCGCGGCGGCGGCCACCGGCTCGTCGTGGCGATCGGCGCGGAGCCCGTCGACCACCTCGCCCAGCGATCGCAGGGTCACGCTGGTCTCGCCGAGACTCGGCAGGACGCGTTCGATGTAGCTCATGAACACCGATGACGGGCCGATGACCAGCACGCCCCCCGACTCGAAGCGACGGCGATCGGTATAGAGCAGATAGGCCGCACGGTGCAGCGCCACAACGGTCTTGCCGGTGCCGGGTCCACCACCGATCGTGGTCGCTCCACGGCTCGGGGCGCGGATCGCCTCATCCTGCTCTTTCTGGATCGTGGCGACGACCGAGTGCATAGAGCTGTCACGGGCGCGGCTCAGGCTGGCGAGCAGTGCACCTTCGCCGACGATCACCAGGTCATCAGCGGCGTTGTCGGCATCGAGCAGGTCGTCCTCGACGCCGATGACCTTCTCGCCGGAGCAGCGCAGCACGCGGCGACGGATGACGCCAGCGGGATCCTGGGCGGTTGCCTGGTAGAACACGGCGGCGGCGGGCGCCCGCCAGTCGACCACAATGACGTCACGGTTCTCATCGCGTACGCCGATGCGGCCGATGTAGCGAGACTCCCCATCGAGCAGGTTGAGGCGACCGAACACGAGCCCGTCGTGTGCCGCGTTTAGAGCGGCGATGCGCTTCGATGCCTGGAACACCATGGCGTCGCGCTCCACGAGCCCACCCTCGTGCCCGATGTGGCCCCGCGCATAGCCCTCGGCGACCAGCGCCTGCGCCATCTGGCCCGATGCTTCGAGCCGCTCATAGACGTTGTCGACGTAGGCCTGTTCAGCAGCAACCTCTTGCTGCGCAATCTGCGCAGCACCGCTCTGCTCAAAAACCCGGTGATCCGTCACCCGACTCCTTCGCCCGTTTTGTCGAACTCATAAGTCTAGGCGCTGGGTGATCTATTCCGCAGGCGACTCTCAGCTGGCGGACGGCAGCTACAACTTGTTGAGGAAGGCAGTCATGGCTTCGCGGGCTTCGGCACTGCCGAACAGCGCAGCCGACTGAGCGGCGACCTGTTCGCCGAGGGCATCAATGCGAGCGACCAGGTCGTGGTTGAGGAGCTTCTTGGACTCACGCAGACCTTGCGGGTAGCCCTTGACCAGATCGCCGAGCACTCCGGCGACATCGCCCTGCAGCTCCGCGTCAGGGACGGCACGAGTGATCAGCCCAACCCTCGCGGCCTCCGCTGCGTCAAACTTGCGGGCCGTCAGGAACAGGTCAGCCGCCGCGCGGTCGGTGAAACGTGGGAGTAGCGACAGCGAGATGACGGCAGCCGCGAGGCCGAGGCGTACTTCGGTGAGCTGGAATGTCACAGACTCTGAAGCGATGACGATGTCGGCGGCGCCGACGATGCCGAGGCCACCTGCCCGTACGGGGCCACCGAGTTCGACCACGACAGGTTTGTCGAGTGTTGCGATCTGGCGCTGAAGCGCGACGATGGCCTTGGCGCCCTCGACCATCCCGCCGCTTGCCGCCTCCGTCAGGTCGGCGCCGGAGCAGAACACCGTGCCAGCGGAGCGGATCAGGATCGCCTTCACGTCTGTGTCGTCGCCAACAGTCGTCAGGTGTGAGGCCAGCTCGCTGACGAGCTGGCGGCTCAACGCATTGCGGTTGTGGTCGCTGTCCAGGGTGATCGTCGCGACCTGATCGGCAACCTCAAGATGCACAAGCTCACTCATGCTGCTCCTTCATTCCCGGTGGTCGAGTTGCCCCGAGGAACGAGGGGCAGTATCGAGACCACGCGAAGTGATTGACTAGTAGGACTTCGGCAGGCCGAGCGAGAACTGGGAAATGAAGTTGAGCACCATCTCCTTGCTCACCGGCGCGATGCGCGACAGGCGCGAGCCGGCCAGCATCTGCACCAGACCGTACTCGTTGGCCAGGCCGTTGCCGCCATGCGTCTGGATCGCCCGGTCGACGGCGTTGCACACGGCCTCACCCGCGGCGTACTTCGCCATGTTGGCCGCTTCGCCGGCTGCCATGAAGTCACCCGCGACATACAGTGCGGCAGCCTTCTGGGTCATCAGGCGAGCCATCTCGATCTCGATGAACGACTCGGCAAGCGGGTGCGCGATAGCCTGGTGCGAACCGATCGGCGCCTTCCAGACCTGGCGGTCCTTGGCATACTCCGTCGCCTTGGCGAGTGCAAGACGCGCGGTGCCGGTGGCGAACGACGCGCCCATGATGCGTTCGGGGTTGAGACCCGCGAACAGCTGGTCGATGCCGGCGTCCTCGCTGCCGATCAGCGTGTCGGCAGGCAGCAGCACGTCGTCAAAGAACAGCGTGAACTGCTTCTCCGGCGAGGTGAGCCCCATGTCGATCTCTTGATGGGTGAAGCCCTTCGAGTCCGTAGGTACGAGGAACAGCGCTGGCTTCAGGTTGCCAGTCTTGGCGTCCTCCGTACGAGCGACGACCAGCACGTGGCTGGCCTCGTCGACACCCGAGATGTACGTCTTGGTGCCAGTCAGACGCCATCCGCCGTCGTCGGTGCGGTAAGCCGTGGTGATGATCTTGTGCGAGTTGGATCCGGCGTCGGGCTCGGTGATCGAGAACGCGAACGTCGAGGTGCCGTCGGCGAGTCCGGGCAGCCAACGCTCCTTCTGCTCCTGCGTGCCGTACTGCGCGATGATCGTGCCGACGATCGCCGGTGAGACGACCATGAGCAGCAGCGGGCTGCCGGCCGCAGCGAGCTCCTCACATACGGCAGCGAGGTCGCCGATGTCGCCGCCACCGCCACCGAACTCCTCCGGCACGGCGACGCCGAGATAGCCGAGCTTGCCAGCCTCTTCCCACAGCTCGGTGGTCTTGCGGCCGTGCTTGGCAGCCTGCTCGAAGTAGTCACGCCCGAACTTCTTGCCCAGATCGGAGACGGCCTTGCGCAGCGCGAGGCGCTCCTCGGACTCGGTGAAGTTGTTCATTCTGCTTCTCCTTCAATGATCGCCAGTACGGCGCCAGACTCGACTTGGGCGCCGGCGGTTGCCGACAGCTCGGTGACGACGCCGTCTGCCGGCGCCGTGATGGTGTGCTGCATCTTCATGGCCTCGAGGACGACGACGATGTCGCCCTTGCTGACCTGCTGTCCTTCGGTGACTGCGACGCTCATGACGGCGGCTGGCATGGGGGCCAGCAGCGATCCCTCCGCGATGACGTCTGCCGGATCGACGAACTCGGGGACCGGCGCGACGTCGAACGACCCAGCTGGTCCGTCGACGTCGACCCAGCCGTCTCCGACGGCCACGTCGTAACTTTCAGTGATGCCGTCGTCGTCGATCACGACTCGGGTCGGCGTCACCTCGCCGACCGTGACGCCTACGAGCTCGGTCTGCGCCAGTCCGGAGCGACCAGCGCTGTAGGAGACGCTGATCTCCTCGCCGCGGACCACGTACGAGCGGACGCGTGCTTGGCTCGGCACGTTGCGGTAAGCCGTCGGGATGCGGCCGAGCACCCTGGCGTTCGCGGTGCTGTAGGCCGCCTCGGCAAGTGCCGCGACGAGGGCTGCCTTGCGAACGCTGCGCTCGCTGGTGGGCTTGACCCACTCGGCCAGGCGCTCATCGAGCAGCGCAGTGTGCACGCGCTCGGCGCGGAACTCCTCGTCGCCCAAGATCCCGAGCAGCAGGTCGATGTTGGTCGTGACTCCGTGCAGGCGGGTACGGCGAAGGGCATCGCCGAGCAGCCGTACGGCGTGGGCACGATCGTCACCGAAGGCGATCACCTTGGCGATCATCGCGTCGTAGTGGATACCGATGACCGAACCGCCCTCGATACCGGAATCGACGCGCAGCCCCGGCCCAATGGGGACGTCAAACGTACGGACCTTGCCCGTCTGGGGTTGCCAGTCGTCGGCCGGATCCTCGGCATAGAGCCGCACCTCGATCGCATGCCCGCCGGGACCATTGGGTTCGCGACCAAGCTGCTTGCCCTCGGCAACGAGGATCTGCTGCGCAACCAGGTCGACGCCAAACACTGCTTCGCTGACCGGGTGCTCGACCTGGAGCCGGGTGTTCATCTCGAGGAAGTACGCCTTGCCGGTGTCGAGGTGAGCGTCCGCCACGAGAAACTCGACCGTGCCTGCGCCGACGTAGCCAACGGCTTCGACGGCAGCGCGTGAGGCGTCGTGGAGCACCTTGCGTACCTGGTCGCTGACCGATGGTGCAGGTGCCTCTTCGACCACCTTCTGATGGCGACGTTGGATTGAGCAGTCACGATCACCGACGATCCAGCACGTGCCGTGGGTGTCAGCCATGACCTGCACCTCGATGTGGCGCGCAGTCGGCAGATAGGGCTCGACGAAGACGGTGGCATCGCCAAACGCCGAGAGCGCCTCGGCGCCAGCAGCGGTGAGCTCACCTTCGAGGTCCTTGGGATCGGTGACGATGCGCATACCGCGACCGCCGCCACCCGCAGACGCCTTCACCAGCAGCGGGAAGTCCGACTCTTTGACGTTGGCAGCATCCACGCTGAGGATCGGTACGCTGGCCTTTTCCATCAGCTCCTTGGCGCGAATCTTGTCGCCCATCGAGTCGATCGTGTCGGGAGCAGGGCCGATCCAGATCAGACCGGCATCGGCGACATCGCGGGCAAATGCCGCGTTCTCCGACAGGAAGCCATAGCCGGGGTGGATCGCATCAGCGCCAGCCTTGAGCGCAGCGGCGATGACGAGATCGCCACGCAGGTAGGTGTCCGACGGCGCGTTGCCCGGCAGACGTACGGCGACGTCAGCGTCGCCGACGAACGGCATGCCGGCATCGGCGTCGGAATAGACCGCAACGGTCGAGATGCCCAGCTCGCGACACGTGCTGAACACCCGCCGAGCAATCTCTCCCCGATTGGCCACAAGGATGCTGGTGATCATGTGCGGAACACCCCGTAGCGTTCGGCGCCCCTTGTGGGCACGGTGTTGATGGCGCTGAGGCAGATGCCGAGGATCGATCGGGTGTCCCGCGGATCGATCACGCCATCGTCGTAGACCATCCCCGAGGTGAAGTACGCCAGCGACTGCTCCTCGATCTGTTGCTCGATGAAAGCTCGCATCTGCCCGTCGGCCTCTTCGTCGTAGGGCTGACCCTTGGCCTCGGCAGCGCCGCGCGCGACGATCGAGATGACACCGGCAAGCTGGGTTGCGCCCATGACTGCGGACTTGGCGTTGACCCAGCTGAACATGAAGCGTGGGTCGTACGCCCGCCCGCTCATCCCGTAGTGGCCTGCACCGTACGAAGCACCGATCACCACCGAGATGTGCGGGACCGTGGAGTTGGAGACCGCGTTGATCATCTGTGCGCCGTGTTTGATGATGCCGGCTTGCTCGTACTCCTTGCCGACCATGTAGCCCGTCGTGTTGTGCAGGAACAGCAGTGGGGTGTCGGTCTGGTTGGCGAGCTGGATGAACTGGGTCGCCTTCTGCGCTTCCTGGCTGAACAGCACGCCCTGAGCGTTGGCGAGGATGCCAATCGGGTAGCCGTGCAGCTGGGCCCATCCGGTGACGAGCGACGAGCCGTAGAGGGGCTTGAACTCGTCGAAGTCGCTTCCGTCGACGATGCGGGCGACGACCTCACGCGGGTCGAACGGGATCTTGAGGTCGGTCGGAACGATGCCCAGAAGCTCTTCAGGATCGAGGACCGGCTCGGCGTACGTCGGCTCGGGCACGAATCCGGTCTTGCGCCAATTGATGTGCTTGATGATCGAACGCCCGATGCGGATGGCGTCGCGCTCGTCGACGGCGAGGTAGTCGGCGAGGCCTGACTGGCGGGCATGCATCTCCGCGCCACCGAGCTCCTCGTCGGTGGACTCTTCTCCTGTCGCCATCTTGACCAGAGGCGGGCCGGCGAGGAAGACCTTGGCGCCCTCCTTGACCATGACGACGTAGTCACTCATGCCGGGGATGTACGCCCCGCCAGCCGTCGAGTTGCCGAACACCAGCGCCACTGTCGGACGCCGCGCCGCGCTGGCACGGGTGATGTCACGGAAGGACCGCCCGCCGGGGATGAAGATGTCCTTCTGGGTCGGCAGATCCGCGCCGCCTGACTCGACCAGGTTGATGCTCGGCAGTCCGCACTCGCTGGCGATCTGGGCAGCGCGATGACCCTTGCGCAGTGTGCTCGGGTTTGAGGCGCCGCCCTTCACGGTCGGGTCGTTGGCGATGATCATGCACTCGACGCCCTCGACGACGCCGATGCCGGAGACGATCGAGGCGCCGACCGCGAAGTCGGTGCCCCAGGCCGCCAGGGTCGACAGCTCGAGGAACGGCGAATCGGGGTCAAGCAACAGCTCAATCCGTTCGCGGGCGGTCAGCTTGCCGCGGTCTCGGTGGCGTTGAATGTGGCGCTCACCGCCCGCCTCAAGTGCTTTGCCGTGCTGCACCGCGAGGTCATCGATGCGTTCGAGCATCGCCGCCCGATTGCCCGCATACGTCTCGGTCGTCGTGTCAACAGTCGTCTTCATGCCACATCCTTTTTGGTCTCGATACGGCTCGGCCGCGGGCGGCCTCCCCACTCGACCACCGGTGGTTGAGTGCCGCCGAGGAACGAGGCGGTGTATCGAGACCTCATCAGAACCCCAAGAGTTTCGCGGCCAGGTCGTTCAGGACTTCGGTGGCGCCGCCGCCGATGCCGAGGATGCGGGCATCGCGGTAATGTCGGTCGATCTCGGACTCGCGCATGTAGCCCATGCCACCGAAGATCTGCACAGCTTCGGAGACGACCCACTCGCAGGCCTCGACCGACTGGTTCTTGGCCATCACAGCATCGAGGATGATCGCCGGATCCGTGGTCGAACCCTCGACGGCTCGTTCGATCGCCAAGCGGGTCAACGCACGGGCGGCAGCCGTCTTGCGCGTCATGTCGACGAGTTTGTGGCGGATGACTTGTCGCGTGATGAGCGGTTTACCGAACGTCTCACGCTCACGGGCGTATGCCACGGCTAGATCGGTGGCGCGCTGTGCGGTGGCGTAGGCCTGAGTCGCCAGGCTTAATCGCTCGTTGACGAACTGCTGCATGACGAGCACGAAGCCGCCGTCGACCTCGCCGACGACGTTCGCCGCCGGTACGCGTACGTTGTCGAAGTTCAGCTCGGCGGTGTCTGAGCAGTGCCAGCCCATCTTTCGCAACGGTCGCGCGACGGTGAAGCCGGGCAACCCCTTGTCGATCACCAGCAGGCTGATGCCGCCAAAGCCGTCTCGGCCGGTGCGTACGGCCGTGGTCACGAAGTCGGCGCGCACGCCGGAGGTGATGAACGTCTTGGCGCCGTTGACGACGAAGTCGTCGCCGTCGCGGATCGCCTTGGTGGTGATGCCTGCAACGTTGGACCCTCCGCCGGGTTCGGTGATCCCCAGTGAGCCGATCCTCTGGCCAGCAAGAGTTGGCCTGACGTAGCGGTCGATCAGGTCAGCGTTACCGCTGTCGATGATGTGCGGGATCGCGATGCCGTGGGTGAACAGGCCGGCGAGCAGCCCGGTCGATCCGCCCGCGGACATCACCGCCTCGGTCATGACCGCCGCGTCGGCGATGTTTCCACCCGAGCCGCCGAGCTCCTCTGGAAACCCGATCCCCAGCAGTCCGACCTCGGCCGCGCGCTGGTGCACGTCACGCGGGATCTCACCGGCGTCCTCCCATGCGGAGAGGTGGGGTACGAGCTCCTTCTCGGTGAAGGAGGTGACCATCTCGCGTAGCGCGGTGCGCTCGGCGGTGTCCCATACGGACGTCAAATGGCACCTCCAACGAGAGCTCCGGGAACGAGCTTGGAGGGAATCGCGCAATCACGAGCCCTGAGCCACTCGCCCAGTCCCTTGGCCTGCGGATCGAGGCGGGTCGACGAGGCAACACCTTCTCCAAGCAGTCCGTGGATCACGATGTTGACGGCTAGCAGGTTGGCGAGCGGGTATATCTCGATCTTTAGGCTCGCTGCTTCCGGCAACAGCTCGCGTACGGTCTCCTCGTCGAGGAAGCCAGCAAGCCATTCGTACGCCGCCTCGCGCTCAGGATGGTCAGCGGGAATCCACACGCCCACATTCGCGTCGCCGCCCTTGTCGCCGGACCGCGCATGGGCGAGTCGCCCGAGCGGAGCGCGTACGACCTCGCCGAGCCAGTCCTCGGTCTTCTCGGCTGTCGCCGGCTCCTTCTCCGATCGGATGCCGGAGGGGTCGAGGATCGGCGTGACCGCGGTCGGAGGTGCGATCTCTGTGCGGTTGCCGTCGCCGTCGACGACGATGTGCGGCACCTCGGTCTGTGGGACGTACGCGGCTCTGTAGACGCCGAACGGCGTACCGGCGGTCGGCGGGCGGGTGACGCTGAAGCCGGGGTATGAGGCCAAAGCCAACTGGATCGCCGCATCGCTGAACGCTCGACCCACCGGTCCTGCGTCGGCACTCTTGACATGGCAACGCAGCAGCGAGGTGGCGGCCGCCTCAGTCGCAGGATCTGGGACGTCGGTACGGTCGAGGTGCCACTCGATCTCGTCGGGCGGCGAGGCGGCTAGAGCACTGTTCATCTGTGTCTGGATGAGCGCAGCCTTCTCGGGGATGTCGAGGCCGGTCAGCAGGAACTCGACGCTGTTGCGGAACCCGCCGATCGTGTTGAGACAGACCTTCGTCATCTCCGGCGGCGCCTCGCCGGTGACACCCGAGATCGCCACCCGGTCGGGAGCCTGCTGGGTCAGCGTCAACGTGTCCAGCCGTGAGCTGACGTCGGGTCCGAGGTAAACGGCGGAGCCGACCTCATACACCAGCTGAGCGGTGACGGTGTCGACCGTGACAGCACCGCCCGTACCTTCGTGCTTGGTGATCACCACCGAGCCGTCATCTGCGATCTCGGCGATGGGGAATCCCAGCGGCTTGGTCATGTCGACCGAGCCGAAGCCAGAGAAGTTGCCACCGGTGGCCTGGGTGCCGCACTCGATGACGTGGCCCGCGACGACGGCGGCCGCAAGAAGGTCGTAGTCCTCGCGGCCCCAGCCGAGCTCCGCGATCGCCGGCCCGACCACCACGGAAGCATCGGTCACCCGCCCTGTAACCACCACGTCGGCCCCTCCCTCCAAGGCCGACGCGATGCCGAACGCGCCTAGATATGCGTTCGCCGTCATGACGCTACCGAAATTCAGCTCGTCTGCACGGCGAATCAGATCATCTCCTTCGATGTGCGCGATCGAGACGTCGAGGCCCTGCTCGGTCACGATCCCGCGAAGCACCTCCGCCAAACCTGCCGGGTTGAGACCTCCGGCGTTGGTGACGATCTTGACGCCGAGATCCTTGGCGAGCGCCATCGAGTCGGTCATCTGCTTGACGAAGGTCTTGGCGTAGCCAAGCGAGGTGTCCTTCATCCGGTCGCGGCCGAGGATCAGCATGGTCAGCTCGGCGAGATAGTCGCCGGTGAGGTAGTCAAGGTCGCCCCCCTCGAGCATCTCGCGCATCGCCGAGAACCGATCACCGTAGTAGCCCGAGGAGTTGCCCACCCGAATCATCGGTCCGCCAATCGTTGTGGGTCATTGCCGGGGAGGCCGGCGAACGCCTGGGCAATCGTCAGCCAGTGTTCGGCGTTCTCTCCCACGGCCTGTACGTCAACGTCGTCGCGGTGGCGCCGACGCGAGACGAGCAGGGCGAAGTCATGGCCGTCGCCGGTGACCCGGTCGTCGGCTCCCTCGTCCCCCCAGGTCCACAGGTCACCGTCAGGTCCGGTCAGCTCCACACGTACGTCTCCTTCGGGGATCTCCTCGCCGCGCATCATGTACGCGAACCCTCGCGCCCGCACTCCAATGTGCGCCACGTGCTTGGCCCGCGACGTCCTGGGCATCTCGATGCCGAGCGCCTCAGCGACGTCGTGCGAATGCGCCCAGGTCTCCATCAGGCGGGCCGTCGCCATCGAGACCGGACTCATGGGCGGTCCAAACCAGGCAATCTTCTCGCCGTCCGGAACAGAGCGGAGCGCGGCTTGCAGAGCAGTTCGGCCCGCACGCCAGCGTGCAAGCAACGCAGCCGGCGCAACGAGCGCCATCTCGTCAGCACCGAGGTCGACAAATCCCGTGGGGTTCTTGGCCGCTTCCTTGAGATCTTCGGCGAATGCGGCTTCGTCGGTGATCGCGGTGACCGATGCCAGATCAGTCCAGTGCAGGTGCCCGATCTGATGGGCCACGGTCCAGCCCTCTGGTGTCGTGACAGAATGCCAGCCGTCATCGTCGAGCGCAGACACCCAGCCGTCGAGCTGCGCGCTCTCGGCCTCAAGGTCGGCAAGCACCTGGTCAAGGATCGTCATGTCAGCTCCAGCTGCTGATCGAGGATTCGCGCCCATGAGTCAAGTACGACGGATCGCCGCTTCGCATCATCTGACAGGGATGCTGCAAGGCCGAGGCCGCGCAGAAGGTCGAGGGTGGCTTGGACGAGCTGGCGGTTGTCGCCGCGTGCCTCGTCGACGCCGAGCAGCTCGAGCGCGTACGCGTGGGTCTCGCGTCCGACCCGTCGCTCCAACGGTGCCACCGATTCGCGCAGCTCGGCATCCGTACGCGCTGCTACCCACAGCTCGAGCGCTGCGAAGAACACCGGCGACACGAATTGTGCTGACAGGATCTCCAGTACCGCTCGCGTACGTCCGGCATCCGGAAGATCCGCGACAGCCTGCCTCATGTCGTCGCGGCGTCGCTCGGTCAGGTGCCCGACAGCGGCTACGACGAGGTCCTGCTTGGTCGGGAAGTGGTGCAGCTGCGCGCCGCGGCTGACCCCTGCGCGGCGGCTGACCACCGTGGTCGTGGTGCCGGACCAACCAAGCTCGACGAGGACTTCGACGGTGGCTTCCATCAGACGAAGTCGCATCGCGCGCGTGCGCTCACTCTGAGGAGTCCTCGCCTGCGCCTGTGTGGTCACGGACCCAGCATGCGGCCAATCACACAAACAGTCAAGCCTGATTGTTTGTTGGCTCAGCTCGACATTGGACTCAAGCTCACAACTGACCCCGTCAAGGGTTCCGGCCTCACAAGTCGGCTCATCGACCTTGCAGCCAAGGAGGGCTTCCGGCTCGCCGCATCCCCGACCGACGACGGTGTCGTGATCGCGACGAATGCTGAGGCTGCCGACGCGTTCGCTGGCAACGGCAAGCTCGGCAAGTCCGAGAACTTCAAGCGCGCCGTTGCCCACCCTGGTGCCTTCCCGGCGTTCTACATGGACATCGACTCGATCCTGGAAGCATTGAAGGCCTCCAATCCGCCGCCGGACCCTCGACAACTCATCGGGATTTTCGTCACCGGGCCGTCACGTCGAACGGGTGGTGGGCATCGTGCGGCGGTGTCATGCTGGGGAATGGCCCCGAAGGAGTTGAGCACCGTGACGACGTCGACCACAACTACCGGTCCAGTTCGATGGCTGTTTGCTCCGGCGACTGAGCACTCGACCCGCGGCAGCGAAGTCAGCATGGCGGCGCTTCGCATCACCGTCGGACTTCTGTGGCTCTACAACGTGTCGTGGAAGCGACCGCCGGACTTTGGCCGGGACAGCGGCAAGGGTTTGTACGGCTTCACCAAGGACGCCGTCGATCACCCTGTGTTCGCCCCTTACAGCTGGGTTGTCGATCACGTGGTGCTACCCAACTTCACGGCCTTCGGCTGGACGGTCCTCGTTGTCGAGACTGCGCTCGCCGTCCTGCTCTTGACTGGCGCCTGGGTGCGCCTCGCCGCCCTGGTCGGCATCGGCCAGTCCGTCGCAATCGGACTCTCTGTCGCGCAGACACCCGGTGAGTGGCCGTGGTCGTACTGGATGTTGATCGGCATCCACGTCGTCCTGCTGTTCGGCGCGGCCGGCGCGGTGCTCGCGGTCGATGCAGTACGTGCGAGCGACCAACCCCACCGGCGCGTACGCTTCTTGGCCCTCGTATGGGGGACTGTCGCCGTGGTTGCTGGAATCGTGGCGGTGCTCATGTCGCTCGGCGACGACGCGCTCGCGGCCAGCGGCGCCACGCTCGGCGGCCCGGGGCTGTCGATCTCGCTTGGCAGCTACAACCTGGTCGGCGCGATCGCGCTGATCGTGATCGGCGTACTGACGTACGCCGCAGCACAGCTGGGCAACACGCTGCTGGCACGTGTTGCTGCGGTGCTTGGCGTGGTGTGCGCGGTGAGCCTGTACGCCCAGCTCGGCTGGACCGACCCATGGTTGGGTGGCTCCAACACATCGGCTGGATTCTTCTTGGTCACTGCTCTGATCGCTGCGACGGTCGCCCACTCGGCCCACCGGCACGCCTCGGACACTCCCGTGGTCGCCCATGCCTGAAGCCGACGAAGACTCGGCAATCGAGCTCGTGGACGGCGGAGACCGCGCTTGCGGAGAGCTCCTCCTGGTGCTCGCAAGGCACGCGCGGCGGTTGCCCGCGAACTCGACGATCAGGCTTGTGGCGACCGACCCGGCAGCAGCCGTCGACCTGCCCGCGTGGTGCCACCTGACAGGCCACCAATTCGTCGGCGCCGGGCGCCAGGTCGACGGCCGCGCCCACTATGACCTGCGCACCACATCGCAACCCAAGCCCACCCAACCGGACCATCCGTGGCGCCTCGTCGGCGCTGCGGGGTCAACTCCACGAAAGGAATCCGCGCCATGAACGGACTCGTCATCAACCTCACCCATTCCATCGACGACCCCGATCGCACCAGCGTCGCGATGGTCGTCGCGGGCGCTTCGGCCGCCTCCGACCAAACGACGACGGTGTTCTTGTCATCTGAGGGCACCCGGCTGGCGGCCAAGGGAGTTGCCGAGGGCATCCACGAAGACGGCTTCGCCGAGGTGGGCGAACTGGTGTCGACTTTCGTCGAGGCAGGCGGGACCTTCCTCGTGTGCAGCCCCTGCGCCAAGAAGCGCGGCATCGGTGAGGAGGACCTCATCGCGGGCGCCAGCATCGTCGGCGGTGCAACTTTGGTCGCACTGCTCGCCGATGGCGCGGCCTCGCTGTCCTTCTGATGTCCACGGCATCACCAGCACTTGAGCACGCCGCGGAGTACGACGGCGGCGAGATGGACTGCGGCAGCGGGCTCCTGCTCGCGATCACGGCGCAGATGCGCGGGATCGCCGCGGGTGAGGTGTTGCTGCTCCATACCCGAGAGAAGTCTGTGTTGGCCGACCTGCCCGCGTGGGCACGCCTTGCCAAGCACGACCTGCTTGAGGTTGCCGACGACGGGGCAGGGTCGGGACCGTGGAGCCTGTGGATCCAGCGCGGCGCCGGCGCACGCACGACTGCACCCGTGGCCGCCTACACCGAGGGCGAAGCGACTCCACTCGGCCATCGGCTGTGGTTGTACTCAAACTTCCACTGCAACCTCGCGTGCACGTACTGCTGTGCAGGTTCCTCCCCCAAGGCAGACCCTCGACTGATGTCGGTCGATCTGGCCGACGCTGCGACCCGCGAGTTCGTCGCACAGGGAGGCCGCGAGCTGCTCATCACAGGCGGTGAGCCGTTCCTCCATCCCGAGCTTGAGGAACTCGTAGCGGTGACGTCCGCGCAGGTCCCGGTCACCCTGCTGACCAACGCGATGCTCTACGAGAAGGGCCGTCGACGCGCCACGCTGGAATCGTTCGATCGCGGCGCCGTCACCCTCCAGGTGAGCCTCGACTCTGCTGGACCGGGCCTGCACGATCGTCAGCGCGGCGCCGGCTCACACGCGAAGGCATTGGCTGGCATCAGGCTCGGCGGCGAGCTCGGGTTTCGTATGCGGGTCGCCGCCACGTACCTACCTGAGGATGTCGACAACGCCGCGGAACTGCACACGACTCTCGACCAGTTAGGCATCGATAGGCACGACCGGTTGATCAGACCCGTCGCCCACGAAGGGTTCGCCGATGACGGCGTCCACATCAGCCTCGACACGGTCGAACCCGAGCCGACGCTGACTGCCGATGGCGCGTGGTGGCATCCGGTGGCCGTCACGAACGACCATCTCAAGGTCGCGGATAGCCCGTTGCCACTCAACCATGTGCTCGACGTCATGCGAGATGTGGTGGAGGTGCAGACCGCCGGGTCCGAGGAAGGCCGCGAGGTCTTCCGCTGCACCTGAGCCCGCATCAGCAGGGCGGTTCGACGATCAGGCGGCGTCTTCAGGGACCAGCTCGCCGACGATGACTTCGTCGTGCGCATCGGGGTCGATCACCGGCGGACGATCGAGCTCGCCGACGGCGCGGCGGGCGAAGTCGGCTGCGAGCTGCAGGGCCATCTCGCTCTCGGGCAGCGCCTTGGCCAGCACCGGGAAGGCATGCACCTGCTTGCGCCACAAATGTGTCTCGACCTCAACGCCTCGCTCGGCGAGCATCAGCGCCATGGCCTCGACTTCGGGCCGAAGCATCTCGTCCTCAACGGCGACCAGGAAGGTCGGCGTGGTGACGTAGGCGGCAGCGTGCAGGGGCGAGGCGTAGCCCTCGATCGCCGCCCCCTCGGGCAGCCAGCGCTCGCGTATCTGGGCGATGCGACGAACCGGCAGGTAGGCGTCGCGATGTCGGATGATTCGCTGGACCGCCTTGTCCTCGCGCTCGGGGTCGATGCTCAGCAGCGGCGAGAAGCACAACAGAGCTGCCGGCGCCGTCAGGCCGCGACGATTGGCGAGCTCGGCAACCTTCATGGTCAGGTAGCCACCGGCCGAATCGCCCGCGACGACGATCTTGTCGGGGTGCGCAGTCTGATCGAGCAACGCCCCGTACGCGGTGATGGCGTCCTGCACCGAGTCCGCGATCGACCCTTCGGGGAGTTGTACGTAGTCAACCGATATGACTGTCGCTCCCGTCTTGCGGGCAAGGCGCTCGCAAATGCGGCGATGCGTCTCGATGCTTCCGGAGAAGAACCCGCCACCGTGGAGATAGAGAAGGGTCATGTCGCTGGTCGTGCCGTAGCGGTGCACCATCGACTCGACCGGCACACCGCCAAGCTCGAAGCGGATCGACTCCACGTACGGCGAGCGGGGTCGGCGGGCAGACAACTTGTCGAGTGCTCGGATGGTCGCGAGCGAGCGGTCGTTGAGTGGCGTGAGATGCATCAACGGCTTGAACACGAGTCGGGCAGCGCGCTGCAGGAGGCGGGCGCGCACGCTGTAGCTCTCGTGAACCACGGCCTTGTCGTAGACAACTCGCATCGGGCCACGGCCCGGCAGCACCATGCGAACACGGCTGCTGGGGCGTCGCCATACTGCTAGCCGCCTGCGCAGCGAGGTCCACCACATGACTTCGAGCATACCTACGGTATGTATCCCTGCCAACTCGGCGACACGTATTAGCGCAGGTCAGAGGCATAATCAGCGCTCGACCAATCGAGCGCTAGGCTCGGGGAATGCTCGAGAGCGTGGTGATCTTTGCCGCCGGAATCTACGCGGGGATGATCAACACGATCGTCGGCTCGGGCTCGCTCATCACCTTTCCCACCCTCCTTCTGTTCGGCTACCCAGCGCTGACAGCCAACGTCTCCAACAACATCGGCCTGGTCGCCGGAGGCGTCTCCGGCACGTACGGCTACCGCCACGAGGCCCGCGAGCTCAAGCCAACCCTCATCCGTCTGGCTCCTGCTTCGGTGCTCGGATCGATCGCCGGCGCGGTGCTGCTGCTGACCTTGCCGGACAGCTCGTTCGATGCGATCGTCCCCGCCCTCATCGCGCTCGCCCTGGTGATGGTCATCATCGGGCCGTCGATCCAACGCCGAGTCGCTCGCCGCAAGGGCGAGCGGGGTACCAATGTGGAGCACGTCTCACCGGCACTGTTCGCCGGCATCTTCGGGCTCGGCGTCTATGGCGGCTACTTCGGTGCCGCGCAGGGCATCTTGCTGATGGGCCTGATGGGAATCATGCTGAGCGCCGGGATCCAGGCCCTGAACGGCATCAAGAACGTGCTCGGGACGTTGGTCAACGGCGTCGCAGCCGTGGCATTCATGATCTTCGCGTGGGACCGTGTCGACTGGAGAATCGTGGCCCTGATCGGTGGCGGCAGCCTGATCGGCGGCGTGCTCGGCGCCCGCATAGGGCGTCGACTCCCGCCCCTGGTGCTCCGCGCGGTCATCTTGATCATTGGCACGCTGGCCATGGTCAAGATCGTCTGGTTCGACTGACCGTCACTCCGCCGTGAAGCGGGCGTCCACCTCGATGGCGATGACGATTTCTTCTGGTGCCAACGTGAGCGAAGCGCCGCCGCCCGTGTCCGCCTGCGCCATCATCATCTTCGGCATCGGTCCAGATTCAGGGTTGCTGTTGAGCATGCCCGGATCAGATAGCTGTAGGGCGGCGACCTTGCCGTGGCGCACCGCGTTGGCATAGACCTGCGCCTTGGCAACAGCGTCCTCCACCGCAGCCTTGCGCACCTCGGACTCATACGCCCGCCGATTCTTGATCGTGACGTCCCAATTGATGCCCACGACCTCGATACCTTCCTTGCCCGCCCAGAAGTCGAGGAATCCGCTGAGCCGTTCGAAGTCGACGAACTCGGCAACCGCGTCCACTCGCGCAACGTGAACCAGGTCCAGCCGCTTGCCCTCGTGATCCCAAGGACGGTGGCTGTACACCCGTACCTGGGCACTCGACCACGTGGTGACTGCCCCCAGATCGACCAGCTCTCTCAGCTGCTTGGACAAAGGATCCTGCACCGCCACGGCGTCGGCGAAAACCTTGGCCTTGTCGCGTCCCTCGATCGCGGCGGCCATCGAGACGGTCGCCCTCTCGGCGGGATGGCTGGCTTCGGCGGATCCACGAACCGTGATCTCGAGCGTCATGTGGTCATGATGCCGCACAGATCAAGCGGTCCATACGACATCGGGGTTGTCACATTCACGCTTGGCTGTTTTACTTGAGTTCACATACTCTCGGTATGTCGACGGAGGATCAATGACGAACACCAAGGTGCACGACGCGGCGATCATCGGCGCGGGCTTCGGCGGCATGGGCGCTGCCATCCAGATGACCCGCCTCGGCTACAGAGATCTCGTCATCCTTGAACGCGAGGACGACCTCGGGGGAACGTGGCATGTCAACCGCTACCCCGGCCTCGCCGTCGACATCCCGTCGTCGACGTACTCCTATTCTTTCGAGCCCAACCCGTACTGGTCGCGGATGTATGCGCCCGGCGACGAGCTCAAGCAGTACGCGTCACACGTCGCCGACACGTACGACCTCCGCCGGCTCATGCGCTTCGACTCAGTTGTCGAGGGCGCCGTGTGGGACGCCGAGAACGAGCACTGGACCGTCAATATTGCCGGCGGCGAACGCATCAACGCGCGCTACCTGCTGCCGGCAACCGGCTTCCTGTCGCAGCCCAAGATGCCCGACATCCCCGGAATCGAAACCTTCGCCGGCAAGGTCATCCACACCACGAAGTGGGACGACTCGTACGATCTCGAGGGCAAGAAGGCTGCCGTCATCGGCACTGGGGCCACTGCCGTTCAGCTGATCCCGAGGATCGCGCCGACCCTCGCCGAGCTGACGGTCTATCAACGCACCGCAATCTGGGTGACACCCAAGTCGGATGCCAAGATTCCCCGGCTCATCCAGCACATGTACGCCAAGGTGCCGCTCACGCAGCGTATCGCTCGTGGGTTCGGCTCCGGCGTGCTCGAGGTGCTCATGGTGACGGCCGTGCTGAAGTACCGCCGCTTCAAGGCGTTCAACAAGCTCGCCGAGCGGGTCGCCAAGCGGCACATGGCTCGCCAGATCAAAGATCCCGAGCTGCGCAAGAAGCTGACCCCGGACTACGACTTCGGCTGCAAGCGGCCGACCTTCTCCAACGACTACTTCAAGGCGTTCACCCGCGACAACGTGTTCCTTGAGACGACGCCGATCGAACGCATCGAGGCCGACGGCATCGTCACCAGCGACGGCACGAAGACCGAGATCGACACGTTGGTCCTTGCGACCGGGTTCAACCTCTGGGACGTGAACTTCCCCGCAATCGAGGTCATCGGCCGTGAGGGACGCAACCTCGGCAAGTGGTGGCGCGACAACCGCTTCCAGGCGTACGAAGGCGTTGCCGTGCCGTACTTCCCCAACTTCCTGACACTTGCGAGCCCCTACTCCTACAGCGGACTGTCGTACTTCACGACGATCGAGTCACAGATGAAGCACATGAAGCGGATCTTCGGGGAGGTCAAGCGCCGCGAGGGGTCGACCTTCGAGGTGACGGAGCAGGCCAATACCGAGTTCCTCGACCGGATGACCGCACGCCTCGGGGACTCGGTGTTCGCGCTCGGCAGCTGCTCGACGGCGCGCAGCTACTACTTCAACCAGCACGGCGAAGCAGCGATCCTGCGTCCGACGTCGACGATCAACGCATTCCGCGAAGCATCCCGCTTCCCCCTGGACGCCTACAACTACGCCTGACACCGGTCTCAAGCAGTTCCGTCCCCAGTCACACCATCTTGCGCACGACGCCTAGTGGCGCGTGCTTCATGACCTTGCCGATCGGCGCCCATGGCCAAGTCGGTACGGCAGCGTCTGTGACCTCGGACTCGATCTTCTTGACCAACGCCTTGCATCCCGTCTCGGTGTCGACCATCATCTTGGCCTCCTGCTGCACGCCCTCGTTCATCTCCGAAGCGATGTAGCCGGGGTAGAGCGTGGTGACCTTGATGTCGTGACCCTTGCGGCCGATCTGGTCTGAGCGGATACCTTCGGCGAGCATCGCGACGGCAGCCTTGGTCGCCGCGTACGTCGTCATCGATGAGGGCATTCCGCGCATCGCCGACATTGATGAGATGACAACGAGATGGCCAGCCCGGCGCTCGTAGAAGTGTTCCATCGCTGCCTCGCACTGCGCCAGGGCCGCGATGAAGTTGGTCTCGGCGGTCTGCTTGTTGGCATGGAACTTGCCCGTACCGATGCGCCCGCCCTTGCCGATCCCGGCGTTGACGATGACGCGATCGAGCCCACCGAGATCGGTGACGGCCTGCTTGAACACCGCGAACACCTGGTCGTGGTCGTTGACGTCGAGCTCGTGCACCACCACCTGGATGTCTGGGTGCGCTGCGAGCAGCTCGATCTTGAGAGACTCAAGCCGGTCGACACGACGAGCCGTGAGCGCGAGGTGGTGGCCCTTTGCGGCGAGGACGCGGGCCATGCCTGCACCGAGGCCGGAGCTTGCACCGGTGATCAGAACGTTTTTGCGCATGTCATTGACACTACTGGTGTCTGAGTACGCTCACTTCGCGCCGTGGGCGTGATCGCACTGGGTGACTTCGCCCTTCTTCACCGATCCTGCCCCAACACCGTCGAGCGCGGAGAACGGTCCACACTTTTGTGACTCGATCCAGACGTGGATCATCGGCACGGCAGGTCCGACCGTCGACGGTGGTGGGCACGGCTGGCCGGGATTGATCAGCCCTGTGATCCTTCCATCGGTGAAACACAGGTTGTCGTGAATGTGCCATTGCGTCAGCCTGCCGCCCAGATCTGGTACGTCGTCCAGCGTGTCACCGGGGTTCATCATGAACATCGCCGAGACCAACTTCTTGGGCGTGACCGTGGTGTCGTAGACGAGCGACTCCGGGTGATCGGGATCAAGCAGCCTGTCGTCGGTCATGTTCTCGACACTCAGGTAGTGCTCGAAGCCTGAGAAGCCATCGCCGATCGACTTGAACCCCATGTTCTCGACCTGGGTGGAGTCGCCGAACTGCGGAAGGCGCAGCAATGTGACGGCGATCAGATTCTCCGCGGCCGCCTGCTGCGTGGGCGTCACGCCCGGTGTGCCGCTGAGGTCGATTGGCTGGGTCGGGTCGTACGGCAGCGCGACGTTGCCCTCAATGTGGCCAGCGTGGCTGTGGCCGCTCGTGGCGAGCATGCCAGGGACGGCGAGTCCGGCGACCAGAAGAGCCACCGTCCCGGTTGCCAACGGATGGCGGATCAGTGCAGCCGTGCGAAAGGCCCCCAGATGCGCGAACACCGCAAGCGCGGCAATCGCTGCAAGAACCGCGGCGAGGGTGTCGGCCCGCTGGAGTGGCTCAGCGACGTCGAGCCCTTCGAATGGCAATCCGACGGTCTTGGCCAACATCCATCCGAGGATCGCTCCCACATTGGCCATCGCGCCCAGGGTGAGGAGCCCGGGGCCCGATCGCATCAGCGCCAAGACACCTACGACGATCTGGACCACCGCAGTGAGGGTGAAGATCAGCGCCGCCTGCCGATGCTCGCTGTGGGCGCCGATCGCGGTGGCATGGATCGCCCCGGCGGCAAGTGAGGCGGCGGCGGCGATCGCGAGCCATCCGAGCGCGCCCAGGGTCGATATCGGATCCTCAGATCCCGTAGGCGACGGGTGCTCTCGAGGACGCACGTCGACCGTCATCTCAAGATGCTACTCGTCGCTGAGGGTCATCGGAACGTGACCATGTCTCGGGGCAGATGGCCGTGCTCGTTGAACGTCAGGAGGCGGGGACCGGTCTGTCCGACGATGACCGTGGTGACGCTGGCGTTGATCACGACGTCGTTTATTCGTTGGAACAGCGTGGCTCCGCCCGTGAGGAGGTGCGAGGTGACCAGGGCGATCGGGCCACCGGAGGTGAAGACCGCGACAGAACGCCCCGATCCAGCCCCAGCCGCCGCCCGATCGAACGCCTTCATGACCCGCTCGACGAACTGTTGGAATGACTCACCGTCTGCCGCTCCGCCCGCGATCCAACCTTCCAGCGCCGAGTTGAGCAGGATCTGAAAAGCCTTGGGATCTGCACCCATGGCCGAAGGATCATGGGCTCTGGCAATCGCAAGGTGGTCGAACTCGTCCCAGCCCTCGTCGACGTCATAACCGTCACCTTGTCCGCACGCGTCGATCGCGGAGATCGCCGTCTGCGCGTGGCGCTTCATTGACCCCGCAACGGCCACGGTGGGCACCCAGCCCGAAGCTTCCCACGACATACCCAACGACGTGGACTGCTGCTGGCCCAACCCGGACAACTCGTCGTAGTCATCGGCGCCCCAAGAAGCCTGTCCGTGTCGGATGAGGTGCACTGAACCCATGCTCTGAGCCTATCGACGAGCCAGCTGAAGTTACTCATCCGTTGACTGGCGAGTAGCTCATACGTTGGGGCAATGAGCAATGAGGGAGTCAGGTTCGCGTCCGAGAGCACGTCTTCGGCAGCGCGCACGATCCTGGGCGACGCCCTGCGCAAAACTGATCCGGTCGGGGCGAGGGGTGTCGAGAACGAGACAAACTGGCGACGCAACTACCTCGGCCACTTCCGCCGCGCCCTCGAGGCAGGCATTGGCGATGCGCCTGCCGCACACTCGATCGCTGCAGCCGGACTGCAGAGCGCACACCAACACATGCGGTTCGGCGACGACGCGCTCGACGACGCAATTGCGCGCACGCCACTCTCGCAGGCGTTCCACACCCAGACCGTCAAGGGTGACGCCGAGATCGAGACCGAGCTGACGCTTCCGTATCGCGGGGAACGGCTCCGGGGCAAGGCGCTCCTCGACCAGCTGGACGAGTGGGTCACGCGCGGCGTCATCACTCCATCGTGCTCCGAAGCCGTGCAGACCGTCCTCGACAACTCGGAGTGGCTCAAGCTTGAGGGCGACACCATGGTCGTGCTCGGAGCTGGTGCTGAGATGGGCCCATACCGGGCACTGATGCGCTGGGGCGCGACCTGCGTGGCACTCGACCTTCCTCGTACCGATGTGCAGGACCGCATCCGCCATTACGCCGTCGAGTCAGCAGGGAGGGTTCACCTACCTGCACGAATCGTCACCAACGGTGCCGCCGACGTGGGAGCAGACCTGATCACCGAGTTGCCGGCCGTGGCTGAGTGGCTCGATCACATCGACGGCCGTCTGGTGCTTGGCAACTACTGCTACGCCGACGGTGCGACCCACGTACGCGTGTCCATGGCCGCCGATGCGCTTGCGACGCATCTGATCCAGGACCGGCCAGACACGGCGCTCGCCTTCCTTGCAACGCCCACCGATGTCTTCGCCGTGCCAGCCGAAGAGGTCGCGATGGCCAACGCGGCATACGCGTCGCGCAGCATTTCCAAGATGCTCCGCACGCCGCTGCGGATGGCCAGCGGTGGTCGCCTGCTGCAGCGCAACTACCCGCCCGACGCCGATCCCGGCATCTGCGACGCGCTCGTACCGCAGCAGGGTCCCAACTATGCGCTCGCCAAACGACTGCAGCGTTGGCGTGCCACAGCGGCTCGGAGCGAAGGCGCGACCGTCTCGATGAATGTCGCACCCGCAACGCGTACGCGCTCGGTCGTCAAGAACAAGGCACTGGCCGCGGCGTATGCGGGCGCGCATCGATTCGGCGTCGAGGTGTTCGACCCGGCAACGAGCAACACCCTGATGGCGGCCCTGTTGGTGCACGATCTTCGCGCCGGGACTGCCCCGCAGACTGAGCCCTGGCGAGACGAGGCCCACAACGCTGCCCACGGCGGTTTGTGGACAGCGGCCTACCATCCGCGCAGCGCTCTCGGCCTCGCAGCGGTCCTCGGAATCGGAGCCCTCAGAGGCTAGCCACTCGGCTGGTTAGTCGACGAACGTTGCGGCGTGTTCGATGGGTGCTCGCCGGGACATGAAGCTGGCCGAGGGGTGCGCGGGGTCGGGATAGCCGAACGCGATGGCGCACACGACCTTGCGGGATTCGGGAAGGTCGAACCAGTCGCGTAGGAACTGCGATCGCATCGCCAACGCGGCCTGGGCGCACGTGCCGAGGCCCAGTGCCTCGGCGGCCAACAGGAACGAGTCGACATACAGACCACAATCGATCGCCCCATAGACGCCCAGGTCGGCCTCGGTCGTGATGATCGCTGCATGTGGTGCGCCGAAGAACTCGTAGTTGCGGAGCATCTCGCGCGCCGACGCTTCGCGGTCGCCCCGTGTCACGCCGACGGCTTCATACAGCTGCCAGCCGACGTCCTTGCGGCGCTCGTCATAGATTCCGGTGTATGCAGCGGGGAAGTCGAAATCCGTCCCGTAGCCATCGGGTGACTCCAGCAGCGCCTCACGCAGCTTTGCGGTCGCCTCGCCAGACGTGATGACGACCTGCCAGGGCTGGGTGTTGCACCATGACGCCGTATGTTGCGCAGCGCGGAGCAGCCGTTCAATGATCTCGCGGGGTACCTGCTCGTCGGTGAATCCACGGCAGCTTCGCCGGTTGGTCAACAGCCGATCGAGCGCCTCAAATTCGTTCGACATCATGCACCACTGAACTCTGGGGGGCGCTTCTCGAGGAATGCCATGCCACCTTCAAAAGCATCTGATGTCGAGAACAGCGACACCTGGCCTGCCAGCTCGGCCTCCAGCGCCTCATCCAGCCTAGGGAGCGTGTTGGCTGTGATGACCTTCTTCATCGCCGAGAGCGCCTTGGTGGGTCCGTTGCCGATCTTGTCGATCAGCATCGCCAGCTCGGCGTCGTAGTCGTCTTCATCGAGCGACTTGTAGATCAGCCCGATCTCCGCTGCCACATCGGCCGCGAGCTTTTCGCCGAGCATCGCCATCCGATTCGCGCGGGATCGGCCGACAGATGCTGCGACCAGCTCAGTGGCGCCGCCGTCGGGCATCAAGCCGATGTTGACGAAGGCGAGCAGGAAATAGCCCGTCCTCTTGGCCAGTGTGATGTCGGCTGCGATCGCGATCGAGCAGCCGACACCGGCCGCGATGCCGTTCACCGCGCAGATGACGGGAAGCGGCGAGCGGGTCATGGCCCGCACGAGTCGGTTTGCGCCGTCGAGTGTTGCTGTGCCGTCAAAGTCCGCACCGAGCGCAGCGCCTGAGCTGAACGCCCTGCCGGTGCCGGTGATCACGACAACCCGCGTGTCAGAGGCTGCGTTCTCAATCGCTGCGGCCGCTGAGTTGAGCATGTCGCCGGTGAGAGCGTTGAGCCGATCAGGCTCGTTCCACGTGATCTTCAGGGCGCCGTCAACCTGATCGATGAGTACTGGCTCGCTCATGTGTGCCTCCATTGGCCGAGCAGGGTCTGCAGCACCGCGATGAGCGCGATGGGCTGGTCGAGCATGATGTGGTGGCCTGCGTCTGGGATCAGCGTGACAGGTACGTGGCCCCCTAGGCGCTCGGCGACCAGATCTGTGATGTCGGTGGTGGCCATGCCACGCTCTCCGCGGATCAGCGCCACCTGGCAGTCGGCTGCCGCGAGCTCCTCGGGCTCCATCCGTGAGCTGAGGAAGATGCGCGGGTCAAATTTCCAGGTCCACCCGGCCTCCACCTGGGCGATCGAGCCTTCGGCAATGTGGTCCTTGACGTAGGTCAGCGTCGAGGTGTCCTCCGGCAGGGTCCTGAATCTGCCGAGGATCGTCTCGCGATCGGGATAGACCTTGTTGCCCGGTATGTCACCGTGGCCGCCCTCGGCGATCCAGGCCTTGGCCTCGGCGGACAGCTCGCGGACCGGTGAGTCGATCGCGGCGACACCCCGAAGAGATGACCCGTGGTCGCGCCCTGCTGTGAGAGCGACGAAGCCGCCCATGCTGTGCCCGAACACGACCGGTGCCTGATCTGACTCAGCTGCCGCGACTGCGAGCACCTCGGCCGCCCAGGTCGAGAGCGAATAGGACTCCCGCCGGTCACTGTCGCCGTGCCCTGAGAGGTCCAACGCGATGACCCGATGGTCGGCCGAGAGGTAGGGTCCGGTTGAGTCCCACCACCCGGCATGCGCCGCCCCGCCATGCACCAGCACTACCGGTGCAGCACCGCTCTTGCCCCAGGCCCGGTAGGTGATGCGTCCGCCTTCCACCTCGACCTCGCGACTCTCGTACGGCTGGTCCAGTGCGTGGGTGAACCAATCAGGATGCTGCGAGGTCATCGGATGCCCTTTCTCACTTACCGTCAGTATTGACTGTAAGTGGTGCCCACGGCAAGATCGTCCACATGTCACTTGCAGGCAAGACGATCATCATGTCCGGCGGCAGCCGCGGTATTGGCGAAGCCATTGCCATCCGCGCCGCCAGGGATGGCGCCAATGTCGCCCTCCTCGCCAAGACGACCGAGCCGCACCCCAAGCTCCCCGGCACGATCTACACGGCCGCCGAGGCGATCGAGGCAGCCGGCGGCAAGGCGCTGCCGCTCGTCGGTGATGTGCGCGATGACGCGTTCGTCGCAGAGGCTGTGGCCAAGACCGCCGAGGCTTTTGGCGGGATTGACATCGTTGTCAACAACGCCAGCGCCATCGATCTGTCCCGCACCGAGGACGTGACGATGAAGAAGTACGACCTGATGAACGACATCAATGCTCGCGGCTCGTTCCTGCTGTCGAAGCTGTCCATCGAGTGGCTCAAGCAGTCCGACAACCCGCACATCCTGACGCTCTCGCCACCGATCAGCCTTGACCCCAAGTGGTTCACGCAGCACACCGCGTACACGATGGCGAAGTACGGGATGAGCCTGGTGACTCTCGGCCTGAGCGTCGAGCTGGCCGACTACGGCATCGCAGCCAACTCGCTGTGGCCGCGCACGGCCATCGACACCGCCGCCGTCCGCAATGTCGTCGGTGCCGAGCTCGTCAGCCACTCCCGCACGCCGGCGATCATGGCCGACGCCGCCTACGAGATCTTGATCAAGCCGAGTCGTGAATGCACCGGTCAGTTCCTGATCGACGATGACGTCCTCGCGGACGCCGGGGTCACGGACTTCTCGATCTACCTCAACGGCGGCACCGAGGAGCAGCTGGCTCTCGACTTCTGGGTCGAGCCCAAGGGCCCACATGACCCGTCTCTAAAGATGCACTGACCGTCGGCGTACTTGACGTACTCGTTAATTAACGAGTACGTTAAGTGCTATGGCAACCGATCAGCTCAGCAAGGTCTTCTCGGCACTCGCCGATCCGACCCGTCGCGACATTCTCGCCCGGCTCGGCGAGGGCGACGCAACCGTCACCGAGCTCGCTGAACCGTTCACGATCAGCCTCCCGGCGATCTCGCGACACCTCAAGGTGCTCGAGGGAGCGGGGCTGATCGCCCGCGACCGGCAGGCGCAATGGCGCACGAGCAGCTTGCGAGCCGCGCCATTGAAGGAGGCGACGTCCTGGATGGAACATCTCAGCCACCTGTGGGACGAACGCTTCAACCGCCTCGATGCCCACCTGGCATCCATGAAGCAGGCCATGCAGGACACCACGGACACCACGGACACCGACAAGGAAGTGGACACCAATGACTGAAACGCCAGACTCTCCAAAGACGTATGACGTGACCATCTCGCGCTACTTCGACGCACCACCTGAACTCGTGTACAAGGCGTTCACCGATCCCCAGCACCTTTCACAGTGGTTCGGACCACTGATGTTCCACGTCCCACTCGACTCGATCTCAATCAATCCCCAGATCGGCGGCCACTGGCGGATGACGATGGTGGGCAAGGACAACCCCGAGTGGAACTCCCCGGTCGACTCGACGTTCAGCGAGGTCATCGAGAACCGGCTGCTAGTCGGCTACGAGATCTCCAAGGGTTTCCCCGGGCTTGAAGACGGCACCCGCATGACCCTGTCGATCGAGCTCATCCCCGAGGGCGAAGGCACTCGCCTCGAGCTCAACCAGGGCCCCATGGCCGAAGAGATGCGCGAGAACGCGACGGTCGGCTGGAGCCAAGCGTTCTACAAGCTCGACGCACTGCTCGCCACCCCTGCCCATCTGCGCACCATGCCCACCGATGAAGGAGATGCATCATGACAACCGTCACCCCGTTCCTCTGGTTCAACGACAACGCTGGGGAGGCGATCGAGCGCTACCAGAAGGTGTTCCCCGACACCGAGGTCGTCGACGAGAGTCGCATGCCCGACGGCAAGTTGTTCATCGCCACGATCCGCATCAAGGGCCAAGAGTTGGTTCTCATGAACGGTGGACCCGCCCACCAGCTGACCGAGGCGTTCTCACTGTCGGTCGGCGTCGAGACCCAGCAGGAGGTCGACGAGATCTCCGACGCACTGATCGCCGGAGGTGGGCAGCAGGGTAACTGCGGCTGGCTCATCGACGCGTTCGGCCTCTCGTGGCAGGTCGTGCCCTCGCTCCTCGGCAGGCTCTTGGGTGATCCAGACCGTGATAAGGCCGACCGCGCCCAAGCCGCGATGATGAAGATGATGCGGCTCGACCTCCAAGTCCTGCAGGACGCCTTCGACGGCAAGGGATAGATCACACCGCTTCAAGTCGCGGATCGGGCTCATCTCACGTTCACTCAAGAGATGAGCCCGACCCGCAGTCTTGTCACCGGAGCCACTGGATACGTCGGTGGCCGACTCGTCCCTGAGCTCGTCAGCGCGGGCCACGACGTACGCGTGATGGTGCGAGAGGTTCGCAAGGCGGAAGCCCACACGTGGTCCGGCGACGTCGAGATCGTTCGCGGCGACGCATCCGAGCCAGAAGACGTCAGTTCAGCACTCAAGGGCATCGATGTCGCCTACTACCTTTTGCACTCAATCGGGACCGGCGACGACTTCACTGACACCGAGCACGACATGGCGAAGACCTTTGCCGACGAGGCCAAGCGCGCAGGGGTCCGCCGCATCGTCTACCTCGGCGGAATGATCCCTGAGGGTGAGGAGTTGTCGCCTCATCTGAAGTCACGCAAGGAGGTTGGAGACGTCCTGCTCGCTTCGGGCGTGCCGACCGCCGTCCTCCAAGCCGGCGTCGTCATCGGTTCGGGCTCGGCGTCGTTTGAGATGCTGCGCTATCTCACTGAGCGACTTCCCGTCATGGTCACGCCCAAGTGGGTGCACACCCGCATACAGCCCATCGCGATCCGCGATGTGGTCCGCTATCTGGTCGGCTGTGCGGATCTGCCAGAAGAGGTCAATCGCCGCTTCGACATCGGCGGACCGGACGTTCTCACCTACTTCGAGATGATGCAGCGATATGCCGCCGTCGCTGGTCTCCCCAAACGGCGAGTGCTGCCGGTTCCGGTCTTGTCACCCGGGCTGTCGAGTCATTGGGTGGGCCTGATCACTCCGGTCCCGGCCGGCCTCGCTCGTCCACTCGTCGAATCGCTGCGCAACGAGGTCGTGGCCAGCGAGCAGGACATCGCGGAGTACGTGCCCGACCCACCTGAGGGCTTGCTGGGATTCGACAGAGCGGTCGAGCTGGCCCTGACCAAGATCCAGAACCTCGACGTGCCTACATCGTGGTCGTCTGCATCGACGGCAGGCGCCCCTGCCGAAGGGTTGCCAACCGATCCTGACTGGGCTGGTGGATCCCTCTATCGAGATGAGCGGACTCGAGAGGTGCATGCGAGCCCGGAGCACCTGTGGCAGATCATCGAGGGCATTGGCGGCAGGAACGGTTGGTATTCCTGGGCATTGGCCTGGTGGATACGAGGCGTGCTCGACCGTATGGTCGGCGGTCCAGGTTTGCGTCGCGGTCGGCGCAATCAGGAGGACTTCGTCGTGGGGGACGCCCTGGATTTCTGGCGCGTCGAGGAGTCCGACGATCACTCGTTCGTACGCCTGCGCGCCGAGATGAAGCTGCCCGGTCTCGCGTGGCTTGAGCTGCAGGTCGGCTCGACTGAAGGCGGCACGACCACGTTCCACCACAGGGCGCTCTTCCACCCACGCGGCCTGTTCGGACATCTCTACTGGTGGTCGATCTACCCGTTCCACGGGATCATCTTTGGCTCCATGCAGAAGAACATCGCCAAGGCGGCAGAGGCACTCGAGTCGTAGGCTGGTCTCATGACAGGTCGGCTACATCACCTGATCCTCGACACCGCAGATCCACGAGGATCAGCGGAGTTCTGGTCCGCCCTGCTGGGTGAGCCGATCACGTTCGACGACGGTGACTTCGCCGTGGTCGCGGTGAACCAGCAGACGTCAGGGATCGCGTTCCAACGCGCGCCAAACCACGTCGCACCGACGTGGCCGGATCCCGCAGTGCCTCAACAAGCCCACGTCGACGTCGCGGTGGAGGACGTCGATCAGGCCGGACGCGAGGTACTCGCGCTTGGAGCTCATCACCTCATGGGTGGCGTGTACGCCGACCCGGCCGGTCACCCGTTCTGCCTGATTCCGAGACCACCGTGGATGTCGCCCTGAGCTAGTCGATGACGGACTCAACCGGGGTGCCGACAATGACTGTGCGGGTCACCGTGCACAACCGGTCGTGGGACTGGGCCACCGCGCGCGGGAGGATGTTGCGGGCGTGGTCGCCGTCGACTCCCGCCGGAAACGTCACGTCGAAGGTGATCTTGATGTCTTTCAACCGATTGCCCAGATCATCGCGGATCTTGTCCGCGCGCACCGAGACGTCGAACGATTCAGGATCGATGCGCTTGCCGACAAGGTAGTCGACGTCGATCGCACTGCACCCGGCAATCGCCACCAGCAACAGCTCGACAGGAGTGAAGTCGTCGTCCGTGCCCTCGCCGAAGTCCAGAGTCTTGCCACGTACGTTGGTCGCCCGGAACCGTGCCTTGCCAGTGCGGGTGAGCTCGACGGATCGTTCGGTGTCAGCAGTCATGCAGCGAACGTACTCTTTGTCCACAGATCATCGAGACCCTGCAGACCCACTGATCTCAGCGGTGTCCAGTTGTCGTGAAGTGGTGCGTGGCCGCTTGGACGATCTCGTCGGGCGACACCTCGAGAGTCCCTTCGATCCAGGCAGTCACGAGTTCGGCGACTCCGCCGATGAACATCGTCGCCGCTAGCCTCCCTTCGCTCTCGGTCCAGGCCCGCGGACCATACAACGCACGCGCCTCCCGTGCCGCGAGCTCGGCGAACTGCCTCAACAGTGCGGCCCGGCGCAGGCGAAGTGCCTCGAGCCTCGCCGACTCCACGATGGCGACGCGACCCTTTCGCGGGTCGTCGGTGAGTATCCGCACAAATGCGCCGATGGCGGATCGGACCCGCGCTGTCGGGTCACCGTCAGTTGTCTCCAGCGCTGACACCGTCCGCTCGGCGATCTCGTCGGCAATACGTTCCATGACGGCGATCATGGCCTCATCAAGGCCCGCGAAGCTCTCATAGAAATAGCGCTCCGTCAGACCCGCCTCTGCGCACACTCGAGTCATCGTGAGGGGTGGTCCACCATCGCGGCCCCACACTTCGAGCGTGGCATCGAGCAGCCTGACCCGGCGGGCGATCCGACGATCCGGAGCACTCACACCACGATAGGTACCGTGTTTCACCGCCATGACTCCATGTTGACAGAGCATCCTGTCTGAATCAAGATGGATCGCATGACGCACACCGGCGCGACCACCAACCCTCCACGCCGCCGTGGTCTGCCCTACGTCGGTAGCACCCTGGCGTACGTACGCGATCCGCTCAGCATGATGCGCGAGCAGTACGACCGCTACGGGCCCGTCTCTGAAATCGATTTCATCGGAAAGCGATGGACGGTGTTGCTCGGTCCTGATGCATGCCCCATTCCGCTGCGCAATGCAGACAAGGCATACTCCAGCGGCGAGGGATGGGGCTACCTGGTCGGTCCCTTCTTTGATCGGGGACTGATGCTGCTCGACTTCGAGGAGCATCATCGACATCGCCGAATCATGCAGTCGGCTTTCACCCGGGATCACCTTGAGCGCTATACCGATGCCCTCCAGCAGGCCGTTGCCTCGGGGCTGGACGCATGGCAGCCCGACGACGACTTTCGTGCCTACCCGGCTCTCAAGGAATTGACCCTCGGGCTCGCCGCGACCGTCTTCATGGGAGGTGCCGACCTCGCTTCTGCCGATGAGCTGTCCAGAGTGAACAAGGCATTCATCGACTGCGTGCAGTCAGCAACATCCCTGGTCCGGATCAATGTGCCTGGCACCCGGTGGGGCAAGGCGATCCGTGGGCGCGCGCTGCTCGAGGAGTTCTTCCGACGACACCTGCCGGGCAAACGAGCCAACCCCGGAACCGACCTGTTCTCGGTGCTCTGTCAGGTCACCACCGAGGACGGCGAACGGTTCTCAGACGACGACATCGTCAACCACATGATCTTTCTGCTCATGGCCGCACACGACACCACCACCATCACGGTGTCAGGCATGATGCAGCGGTTGGGCCAGCACTCCGAATGGCAGCAACGATGCCGCGAAGAAGCGCTCGCGCTGCCGGAGAACCCCACGCTCGCCGAGCTGGACGGTCTCATCTCGCTCGATCTCGTGATGAAGGAATGCCTCAGGCTGGTGCCTCCGGTGCCTGTCCTCGCGCGCAAGACCGTCAAGGAGACCGAGGTGATGGGTCACCGGATCCCAGCCGGCCGCTTGGTTGCGGTGATGACGCATCTCTCCCACCACATGGATGAGCTATGGCCCAACCCCGAGAAGTTCGATCCGGAGCGATTCTCAGACGACCGTCGCGAGGACAAGGTCCACCGCAGTGCATGGGAGCCGTTCGGTGGCGGCGTCCACAAGTGCCTCGGCATGTTCTTCGCCGGCGCAGAGGTCAAGACAGTCATGCATCATCTGCTGCGCCGCTACTCCTGGACCGTCGAGCCCGGCTATCAGGCACCGATGAACTACCACTCATTACCGTACCCCAACGATGGTCAGCCAGTACGGTTGACTCGGCTACGCCAAGATGTACGCTTTTCGGGTGAGTGATACCGCCGGTTGGCGACTTGCCACAGCCATCGCCGAACGCGACACCAACGCGCTCCACTCGTTGTTTGCCCCCGCCATCAGCTTCAAAGGCCTGACACCCGGCCGCGCCTGGGAGTCTGACAGTGCTGAGGGCGCGATCGACATCCTCCTGGGTAGCTGGTTCGAGCCGCACGACCACATCGACGAGATCGTCACCCTCGCAGATGGTGATCTGGTGGCGGACACCGCTCAGGTCATCTACCGATTCAACATGACAACTCCAGATGGGCCGCGAACCGCCGAACAGCATGTGTTCTACCGCACCGAAGGGGACCAGATCACCTATGCACGCGCGATCTGCTCAGGTTTCAGACCGCTCTGACTCTGAAGGAACGCTCTAGAGATCGAAGACCTTCATGACTTCGTCGCCGGTCCGTCTCGCGGCGTTCGAGCGTGCCCTCGAACTCAAGCGTCGCCTGCACCGATCCGTCTGCACCCTTGGTGGCCGCGGCGATGGGGATGAATGATTCGCTCGGTCGGCGGCCCGGTAACGTCTGGCCGGTTGGACCCTTCGGACCCATCTCGAAGTGCTGCGCCGGGATGTCGTACGGGCCGTTCAGGATGGGATCGACCAGCGCCGAAGACTCAGGCACGATCGCTCCCTTCGAGTTTTCAACGTAGATGTTGAAGACATTGGCGAGCATAACCGGTGGGCTGTCTCGGTGTCCGCTGTACAGTCCGAGGGCCTGGAGACAGACCGCCCAAGTCTGGTGATGTGGCCACAGATTTTGTGTCAGTGGTCGCGTTTAGGTTTGAGGTATGGCCACCACGTTTGCTCCCACGGTCGAGTCGCTGAGCGACCTGACTCGGGAGCGGGCACGTGGCGAGGCGCGGGAGGTGGCCGCGATGTTGGCCTACCGCGATGCCGAGACCGCGCGAACCGCGTCGGTCGAGCAGCCGATGCGTCGCCAGATCGAGCGGGCCGCAGTTCCACTGGCCATCGGCGAGGCGACCGGGCTGAGCGAAGGCCAGGTCATGCTGATGCTGTCATCGGCCCAGACCGTTCGTGACCAAGCTCCTCAGGCGTGGGCCGCCTTCACGGAAGGTCGCATCGATCGCGGTCGAGTGCGCGACATCGCACACACAATTGATCAGCTCCGTCGCCCAGAGTCGGTCGAACGTCTCGACCGGCGAGTCGTCGCCTACGCAATCGACCACACCGCGGCCGAGCTGCGTGTGTGGCTGCGTCGATTCGTCCAGCGCGTCGAGGAGGATCTGGCCGTCGAACGAGCTGAGGCAGAGCGAGCCAACCGGTACGTCTCGGTCAGGCACGGTGACGACTCGATGGGGTGGCTCAACGCCTACCTGCCCTCGCACCAGCTCGCCGACATCGAGGGCCGTCTCCACGCCGAGGCCCGAAAGTCCTCCCACGACAACGATGAATGCACCGTCGCCCAACGCGAAGCCGACCTCCTGGTCGCGTGATGCACCTCGGGCGAGGCCATGGCGAAGCCCGCCGACGCTAACATCGCGGTCACGATTGACGCCCACGTCCTCGCCGGCGCGATCGACGGCTTCGCCGAGTCAACCGACGGTCGCTGGGGTGTGCCCGCCTCGTGGATCACCGAGCTCGCCCTCACCGGCAACTCCTTCTGGCACCGCATGGTGCTGGCGCCCGTGACGGGAGATGTGTTGTCGCACGAGTACGTCGGTCGCTTCTCTCCGGACGTTCTTGCTGTTGCCCTCGCATTCCGTGACGGCGTGTGTCAGGCACCCGGATGCATGGTTCCCGCTGAGCGGTGCGACATCGATCACCGCAAACCTTGGCCCGAAGGCGCCACCAATGCAGCCAACCTCGGCCCACTGTGTCGACGGCATCACACCTTCAAGGGCCACGGCGTACTGCGCTGGTCAGTCGGCCCCCCGAAGGCGCCACCACCGATGGTGATCGAGATCTACCCTCAGCCGGTATTCATGGAGTACGCGGCCTGAGCCTCAGGCGAACTTCTCGCCGTTCTTGGCCTTGTCGAGCAACAGCGCCGGCGGCTCAAAGCGCTCGCCGTACTTCGCAGCAAGCTCCTGGGCACGCTCGGTGAACGCCTCGATACCGATGCGGCCATCGGGTGCCTCATAGCCGTTGATGTACTGCAACGCTCCACCCAGCAGCGGCGGGAAGCCGATGCCGAAGATCGAGCCGATGTTCGCATCAGCGACCGTGCGCAGCACGCCCTCTTCGAGGCAGCGCACCGTGTCCAAGGACATCACGAACACCAGACGATCCTTGATGTCCTGGAAGTCAGGCTGCTCAGCGGCAACCGGGAACTTCTCGGCCAAGCCCGGCCACAGACCCGTACGCTTGCCCGCTTCGTCGTAGTCGAAGAAGCCCTTGCCGACAAGTCGGCTGGAGCGGCCCAGCTCGATCATCGTGTCGATGACGGTCTCGGCGGGAAGTGTGTCCCACGTACCGCCCTCTTCCTCGACTGCCTTCTGCGAGGCCACGCGGATCTTCTTCATCAGCTCGAGGTTCAGCTCGTCGCTGAGCTGCAACGGGCCGGTCGGATAGCCCGATTGGGTTGCAGCCCGATCAATTGCTGTCGGGTTGACCCCTTCGGTCAACATGCCCAGACCCTCATTGACGAACTGCCCGATGACCCGGCTGGTGAAGAAGCCGCGGCTGTCGTTGACGACGATGGGAGTCTTCTTGATGGCCTGGACATAGTCGAGCGCGTGGGCGATCGTCTTGTCGTTGGTCTTGGCGCCGGCGATGATCTCGACCAGCGGCATCTTGTCGACTGGCGAGAAGAAGTGAATGCCGATGAAGTCCTCGGGACGCTTCACACCCTCAGCGAGACCGGTGATCGGCAGCGTCGAGGTGTTGGAGCCCAGCAGCGCATCAGCGTTGACGATCGGTTCAAGCTCGGCGAACACCGAATGCTTGAGCTCAACTGATTCGAAGACTGCCTCGACCACGATGTCGCAGCCCTTCAGGTCGGCATAATCCGCGGTCGGCTTGATCAGGGCGAGGAAGGCGTCCTTCTTGTCCTGCGTGATGCGGCCCTTCTCGAGCTGCTTGTCGAGGAGCTTCTCGCTGTAGGCCTTGCCCTTCTCGGCGGCTTCGAGGCTGACGTCCTTGAGGACGACCTCCATACCGGCCTTGGCGGACACGTACGCGATTCCAGCGCCCATCATTCCGGCGCCGAGTACGGCGACTTGGGTGAACGTCTTCTTCTCGATTCCGTCAGGGCGTGATCCGCCCGCGTTGATCGCGCCGAGGTCGAAGAAGAACGCCTGCGTCATGTTCTTGAACTGCTGTCCCACGACCAGCTCGACGAGGTAGCGCGACTCGATGCGGCTGGCAGTGTCGAAGTCGACCGAAGCGCCCTCGATGGCGGCGCTGAGAATGTTCTTCGGTGCACGGTAGTCCGCACCCTTGACCTGCTTGCGCAGGTTCGCCGGGAAGGCCGGGAGGTTGGCGGCGAATGCCGGTGTCTTGGGCGTTCCGCCGGGCATCTTGTAGCCCTTGCGGTCCCACGGCTTGACCGAGGCCTCTTCGTTGTCCTTGTTGGCCTCGATCCAAGCCTTGGCAGCCGGGATGAGGTCATCCTGCGACGCAACGACCTCGTCGATGAGGCCGACTTCCTTGGCCTGCCCTGGCTTCATTCGAGGACCCTCGAGGAGCACCTTCAGTAGCGCGTCGGCGATCCCCAGCATGCGAACCGTGCGGGTGACGCCGCCACCACCGGGGAGGAGGCCAAGGGTGACCTCGGGGAGACCGATCTCGTAGCGACCAACGGCTGCGATGCGGTGGTGGCACGCGAGAGCGATCTCGAGTCCACCACCGAGGGCGGCACCGTTGATGGCGGCAACCACCGGCTTGCCGATCGTCTCGAGCTTTCGCAGTGTGGCCTTGATGCTCTCGACATTGGCGAAGATGTCCTCGGCGTCTTCTGGCTTCGCCTGCGTCATGAGCTTCAGGTCGCCACCGGCAAAGAACGTCTTCTTCGCCGAGGAGACGATGACACCCTTGATCTCGTCGGGCTTGGCTGCAATGTCGTCCGCAAGTTGGTCGACAGCCTTGGCCATGCCGTCGCGGTATGCCGGGGTCATCGTGTTGGCACTCTGGCTGGGATCGTCGAGGATCAGGTTGGCGATGCCATCAGTGAGCTCATAGCGGACGGCGGGAGTTGTGCTGGTCATGTGGGTTCCTTAGATTCGTTCGACGATGGTCGCGATGCCCATACCGCCGCCGACGCAGAGCGTGGCGAGGCCGTAGCGCAGATCGCGGCGCTCGAGCTCGTCGATGAGGGTGCCGAGGATCATCGCGCCGGTCGCACCCAGTGGGTGACCCATCGCAATTGATCCGCCGTTGACGTTGGTGCGATCGTGCGGGAAGTCCAGATCCTGCATCAGGCGCATTGCGACGGCCGCGAAGGCCTCGTTGATCTCGAGCAGATCGATGTCGGCGACGGTCAGGCCGGCCTTGTCGAGTGCCTTGCGGCAGGCTGGCGCCGGGCCGGTCAGCATGATCGTCGGGTCGGCTCCGGACACGGCCGCGGAAACGATGCGGGCTCGTGGGGTGAGGCCGTGACGCTCGCCAGCGGCCTCGCTGCCGATCGCGACGAGTGCCGCACCGTCAACGATGCCCGACGAGTTGCCGGCGTGGTGCACGTGGTTGATGCGCTCGATGTCGTGGTACTTCTCCAGGGCGACCGAGTCGAAGCCACCCATCTCACCGATACCGGCGAACGAAGCCGGCAGGCCGGAGAGGCTCTCAGCCGTGGTGCCCTCGCGAACGAACTCGTCGTGATCCAGGATCGTCAGTCCGTTCTCGTCCTTGACCGGGATGACCGACTTGGCGAAGTAGCCGTTGGCGATGGCCTTGGCAGCGCGCGCTTGCGACTCCGCGGCGAAGGTGTCGACATCGGTGCGGCTGTAGCCCTCGATCGTGGCGATCAGGTCGGCGCCAATGCCCTGCGGAACGAATGATGTGTCGAAGGCCGTACGCGGGTCCATGGCCCAGGCGCCTCCATCGGACCCCATCGGTACGCGGCTCATCGACTCGACTCCACCGGCGAAGATCAGGTCTTCCCACCCGGAACGGACGCGCCCGGCCGCCTGATTGACGGCCTCAAGGCCTGATGCGCAGAAGCGGTTGAGCTGGACGCCAGCAACGGTGTCGGGCAGTCCGGCGTTTAGCGCGGCGGTCTTGGCAATGTCGCCACCCTGATCGGCGACGGGCGACACGACTCCCAGCACGACGTCGTCGACGCCATTGGGGTCAAGCGTCGGGTTGCGCTTCTGGATCTCATCGATCAGGCCGGTGATCAGCGTGATCGGCTTGACCTCGTGAAGTGATCCGGTCTTCTTGCCGCGGCCACGCGGGGTCCGGATGGCGTCGTAGACAAATGCCTCAGTCATGGAATGTCCTCGCAGTGAAACTCGCATTGAGAATGGGGTGACTCGTCACGGTCCGAATCAAGAGCGGTGTGACGTATCAACGATTGTGACACCAACACTGTCATTGTCCAACCGTCGAGCCCTGTGGCTCCCGTCACCCCGGATACCTTGCAATAGTCTCAGGAGCATGAATCCCGCGCCGGTCGAGACCCTGAGCGTCGAGCAGCTCGCCTCGCGAGTTGGCATGACGGTGCGGACGGTGCGTTTCTATGCGGGACGCGGACTCATCCCGCCACCGCGTCGTGAAGGTCGCAATGGCTACTACGGACCCGATCATCTTGCCCGGCTTGAGCTCGTCCGTGAGCTGCAGGCGCACGGCTTCACCCTCTCGGCGATCGAGGGCTACCTCGAGAACATCCCCGGCGATGCGTCACCCGAACAGGTCGCGCTGCATCGCACGCTGCTCGCTCCGTGGATGCCAGACCTGCCCGAGACCGTGACCCGACCCGAGCTGCTCAAGCGCACTGGGCGCGAGCTGTCTGACGACGATCTCGAGCTGCTGGTGGCGCTCGGCGTGATCGAGCCGACCCCGGTCGAAGACGTCTTCCAGGTCGCACCGGCGCATCTGGCGGTCGGCGTACAGTTCCTCGACGTTGGCTTGCCGACCGAAGCGGCCCTCGCCGCTCGTCGCATCATCACCGAGCACGGTCAGGCCATGGCG
>CAZWZC010000009.1:0-35699 GCA_964638755.1 uncultured Aeromicrobium sp.
CCCTGACCTACGCAACAATCGTGACCAGTCACCGATTGCCGGTGCGTTGTTCAAGGGCGAACACGACACCGTACGCGTGCTGCGAGATGCCGGAGCCGACGTCGACGCAGGTTCACCGAGTGCCCGTGCCACCGCCGAGATGTTCAACCTGCAGCACCTGCTGGACTGAATCGCTGCGACGCGACGATGGGCCCGACGCGGATGCGCCAGGCCCATCGTCGTCGAGTCAGGCCGGGGTGTTGTCGGGATTGGCATCCCGATCGGAGACCTGGCCCGCCTTGAGGGCCTCGATCGCCTTGCGAACACCCTCGCCATACGCAGGATCAGCCTTTGTGCAGTGCCCGATGTGACGTTCGACAGTCGCCTCGGAAGCGCCATCGATCGCCCGAGCGGTGTTCTCGAACAGCGCCTGCTGTTGCTCGGACGTCATCAGACGGAACAGATCACCGGGCTGCTCATAGTAGTTGTCGTCGTCGTCGCGGTAGTTGAAGCGGTCCGCGTAGTCGCCAACGGCAAGACCTGGCTCGGCATACTGCGGCTGCTCGGCCCACCGTCCATAGGAGTTGGGCTCGATGCCCGGTACGCCGCCCTGGTTGCCGTCGACCCGCATCGCACCATCACGGTGGTAGGTGTTGACGTTGAACGCTCCGCGTGCAGCGTTGACCGGGATCTGGTGGTGGTTGACACCAACGCGGTAGCGCGCCGCGTCGCCGTAGGAGAACAGCCGGCCCTGCAGCATGCGGTCAGGCGAGACGCTGACGCCCGGGATCAGGTTGGCCGGGGTGAATGCGCACTGCTCGACGTCGGCGAAGTAGTTGTCGGGGTTGCGATTGAGCTCGAACTCACCGACCTCGATCAACGGATAGTCCTTCTTGCTCCATACCTTGGTGAGGTCGAACGGGTGGAACCGGTAGGTCGCGGCATCCGCCTCGGGCATGACCTGGATGAAGAACTTCCACTTGGGGAAGTCACCCTTCTCGATCGACTCATAGAGATCACGCTGGCTGGACTCGCGGTCCGCGGCGACGACGTCTGCAGCGGCGGCGTCGGTGAGGTTGTCGATGCCCTGCTGGGTGCGGAAGTGGAACTTCACCCAGAACCGCTCTCCCGCAGCGTTGGTGAAGCTGTAGGTGTGCGAGCCGAATCCGTGCATGTGGCGGTAGCCGTTGGGAATGCCACGGTCCGACATCACGATCGTGACCTGATGAAGCGCCTCGGGGAGGTTGGTCCAGAAGTCCCAGTTGTTTTCGGCGTCGCGAAGGTTGGTGCGCGGATCACGCTTTACTGCTCGGTTGAGGTCGGGGAACTTCAGGGGATCCCGGAAGAAGAACACCGGAGTGTTGTTGCCGACGACGTCCCAGTTGCCCTCTTCGGTGTAGAAGCGCAGAGCGAAGCCGCGAATGTCGCGCTCGGCGTCTGCCGCACCACGCTCGCCGGCCACAGTCGAGAAGCGGGCGAACATCTCGCACTCGTTCCCGACGTTGTTGAAAATCGCCGCCTTGGAGTACTGGCTGATGTCGTGCGTGATGCGCAGGGTGCCAAATGCGCCTGAGCCCTTGGCGTGCATGCGGCGCTCCGGGATGACCTCACGGTCGAAGTGCGCGAGCTTCTCGAGGAACCACAGGTCCTGCAGGAGCATCGGACCACGCGGACCGGCCGTGAGGCTGTCCTGGTTGTTGGTGACCGGTGCACCGGCCGCCGTGGTCATCGGCTTGGTGTTTTCCTCGTAGCTCATGCGTGCTCCTTCATGGGATGTGCTGTTCTCGGATCATGGACCGTGCAGTCGGGGCACAGGCCCCAGAACGTGACCTCGGCCTCGTCGACGACGAAACCATGGGAATCAGGGATGCTCAGACACGGAGCCGAGCCGTGGGCACAATCGACGTCGGCGACAGCTCCGCAATCGCGACATACGACGTGATGGTGGTTGTCGCCGACCCGCATCTCAAACAGTGCCGGCGAGCCGGCGGGTTCGATGCGTCGAGCCAAGCCCACGTCGGTCAGAGCGCGCAGTACGTCATAGACGGCCTGCGTCGAAACAGTCCCGAGCTCACCGCGCACCTCTGCAGCGATGCGATCGACTTCAGAATGCGGTGAACGTGAGAGAGCCTCGATGACCGCTATCCGCGGGCGCGTCACTCGCAATCCGGCGCCACGCAACAACGCCAGGGGGTCTTCAAGCACGAACACCCACTCATCGAACCACCTTTTCTGGAATCATTCAAGATTGGTCAACCCACCCGCACGACGTTGCCGGGTGATCGTGGGCTATTTTCGAACGAGTCCCCCAGGCTTCAAGGAGCACCCGTGAGCACAACACCCGTCAAGGTCGCCGTCACAGGCGCCGCAGGCCAGATCGGCTACAGCCTCCTCTTCCGTCTCGCCAGTGGCGCTCTGCTTGGTCCCGACACCCCCATCCAGCTCCAGTTGCTCGAGATCACCCCTGCGCTCAAAGCGCTTGAGGGTGTCGTGATGGAGCTCGATGACTGCGCGTTCCCGACCCTCGCGGGGGTCGAGATCGGCGACGACGCCGAGAAGATCTTCGACGGCGTCAACCTCGCGCTCCTCGTCGGCGCACGTCCCCGCGGACCAGGCATGGAGCGCGGCGACCTCCTCGAGGCCAACGGCGCAATCTTCACGGCCCAAGGAAAAGCACTGAATGCGGTTGCAGCCAACGATGTCCGCATCGGTGTCACCGGCAACCCGGCCAACACCAACGCGCTGATCGCGATGAGCAACGCACCTGACATCCCAAAGGAGCGTTTCAGTGCGTTGACCCGCCTCGACCACAACCGGGCGATCTCACAGCTCGCGGCCAAGACCGGTGCCGGTGTCACCGACATCAAGAAGATGACCATCTGGGGCAACCACTCAGCCACCCAGTATCCCGACATCTTCCACGCCGAGATCGCGGGCAAGAACGCTGCCGAGACGGTCAATGACCAGGCTTGGATCGAGAGCGACTTCATCCCGACCGTCGCGAAGCGCGGCGCAGCGATCATCGAAGCACGCGGCTCCTCCTCAGCAGCATCTGCTGCCTCGGCCACGATCGATGCGGCCCACGACTGGCTGTTCGGCACCCCCGGCGGCGACTGGGCCTCGATGGCGGTCGTCTCGGACGGTTCGTACGGTGTGCCTGAGGGCTTGATCTACTCGTTCCCCGTCACCACCAAGGGTGGCGACTGGAAGATCGTACAAGGCTTGGAGATCGACGACTTCTCACGCGCACGTATGGACGCAACCGCGGCAGAGCTCATCGAAGAACGCGACGCCGTCAAGGAGCTGGGCCTGATCTAGGCTGCTAGCGCGACTGATCGGGGATCACGAGCGCCAGCACGATCAGCGCCACCCCAAGCAACGTCATCCACACGATGTCGAACACCTTGCCGCGCACCCGCAGCATGCCAGTGTGATTGACCGGCACGACTGACCGCGCGACGGCACCGACGATGAAGGCCGCACCGACAACACCGACACCCGCTCGCCACGGACCGCCGATCACCAGGCCTAGCCCAACGAGAACGCCGAGCAGCTGCAGCAGATAGAGCTGCGAGCCGCGACTACGTGGACCCTTCACGCGTTGAGCCGCTCGGCCGTGTCAACGACATTCGACAGCAACATCGCACGCGTCATCGGCCCGACTCCCCCGGGGTTCGGCGAGACCCACCCGGCGACGTCGTAGGCAGCGGGGTCAACGTCGCCGACGATGCCGCTCTCGTCCCGACTCACTCCCACGTCGAGGAGGGTCGCGCCGGGTTTGACCATGTTGGCCGAGATGATGCCCGGCACTCCGGCAGCGGCAATCACGATGTCAGCGCGGCGCACCTCTGCGCCAAGGTCGCGGGTCCCGGTGTGACACAGCGTCACGGTTGCGTTCTCGGTTCGACGCGTCAGCAGCAGGCCCATCGGACGGCCAACCGTGATGCCCCGACCGACAACGACTACGTGTTGGCCGGCAATCGGCACATCGTTGCGCCGCAACAGCTCGATGATCCCGCGAGGAGTACACGGGAGCGGTGCGTCCTTGCCGAGCACGAGCCAACCGAGGTTGGTTGGGTGCAGGCCGTCAGCATCCTTGGATGGATCGATGCGACCGATCACGGCGTTCTCGTCGAGACCCCTGGGAAGGGGCAGCTGGACGATGTAGCCGGTGCAGGCTGGGTCCGCGTTGAGCTGGTCCACGGCTGCCTCAACCTCTCCCTGGCTAGCCGACTCGGGAAGATCGACGCGGATCGAGTTGATGCCGACCTCGGCGCAGTCCTTGTGCTTGCCGGAGACGTACCACTGACTCCCGGGATCGCTGCCGACCAGGATCGTGCCAAGGCCGGGTACGACACCCTTGGCGGCGAGAGCACTCACACGCTCGCGGAGCTCGGACTTGATCGCGGACGCTGCCGCCTTGCCGTCGAGGATCTGTGCCGTCACGGGCTCGAGTCTTTCACGGCATCTTTGGACTCCGGTCATGACTGTCACCCTCGGCACCTTGGAGCTCGGACCGCTCGACCTGTCCCTGCTCGCGCCTCGTGTTGCGACGCTCGGATGGTTCTTGGCCGCGGCACGTCAACGGACTCCTATGTCGCACGATTGACGTACGTGAGTTGTCGTTCACACCGCAGGACTGGGCCGTGACCGAGACCGGCGCCTGGAGCAACCATTGGATTCCGTACGGATCCAGCAACCGGCCTCCACGCGCGCCGGATGGCTGATCGGCGATCGGGAAGAGCACCGCCACCACAATGTGCCGATCAGCTTCGACAGCGTTCAGCGCGTCGCGCAAGAGATTCACTCCGGTGCCACCACGAGGTGCGGGTTCCACCTGGAGTGAAAACATCTCTAGTGAAAAAAGTGCCGTGCGCCGGTCATGTACATAGTGACCCCGGCAGCCTGCGCCGCCTCGATCACTGCGTCGTCACGGATGGATCCGCCGGGTTGGACGATCGCCTTCACACCGGCAGCGAACAGGATCTCCGGACCGTCGGGGAAAGGGAAGAAAGCATCGGACGCGGCGACTGAACCGGTCGCCCGCTCGGCACCGGCCCGGTCAACTGCGAGCTTGCACGAATCGACCCGATTGACCTGACCCATTCCGACGCCGACCGACGCGCAGTCCTTGGCGAGCAGGATTGCGTTGGACTTGACCGCGCGGCAGGCGGTCCACGCAAAGACGAGATCCGCAAACGTCGCCTCGTCGGCCGCGTCGCCGGCGACCAGGGTCCACGTCGTCGGGTCATCGCCCTCGGCGTCCACGCGGTCGACCGTCTGCATCAGCGCGCCGCCGGTGATCGGTCGCAGCTCAACTGGTGAGCGACCCGCATCGACTTGCACCTGAAGGATGCGGATGTTCTTCTTGGCCTGGAGCGCCTCAAGCGCGCCCGGCTCGTAGTCCGGCGCCACGATGACCTCGGTGAACACCTCGGCAACCTGCTCGGCCATGGCAACGGAGACTGGCCGGTTGGCAGCAATCACGCCACCAAATGCCGAGACGGGATCGCACGCGTGCGCCCGCGCGTGTGCCTCGGCGACGTCAGCGCCGATCGCGATGCCGCACGGGTTGGCGTGTTTGATGATCGCGACCGCTGGTGCCTCGAAGTCTCCTGCGGCACGCCGCGCGGCATCGGTGTCGACGTAGTTGTTGTAGCTCATCTCCTTGCCGTGCAGTTGCACGGCATTTGCGAGACCACCACGGCCCGACGTGTAGAGGGCTGCGGGCTGATGCGGGTTCTCGCCGTAGCGCAGGATCGCGGCGCGCTCCCACGTGGCACCGAGGAAGTCCGGGAAAATCGAATCATCCGGTTGTACATACGCCGACGCAAACCACGATGCGACGGCGACGTCATATGCGGCAGTGCGCGCGAAGGCATGCGCGGCAAGCTTCTTGCGCTGCTCAAGGGTGAATCCGCCGGCCGCGAGCGCCTCGCGCAGAACGTCGTACTGCGCGGTCGAGGTCACAACGGCGACGGTGGGGTGGTTCTTGGCCGCACCGCGGACCATTGAGGGGCCGCCGATGTCGATCTGCTCGACGCACTCATCGGGCGTCGCGCCGGACGCGACGGTCTCGGTGAACGGGTAGAGGTTGACGATCACGAGGTCAAACGGCTCAATGCCGAGGTCGGCGAGCTGTGAAACGTGCGAGTCGAGCCGCAGATCGGCGAGGATGCCAGCGTGCACACGCGGGTGCAGCGTCTTGACACGGCCGTCGAGGCACTCAGGGAACTCGGTGAGCTGTTCGACAGGAGTCACGGGCACACCCGCAGTCTCGATGGTCTTGGCAGTCGAGCCGGTCGAGACGATTGAGATGCCCGCAGCATGTAGATCTCGGGCGAGGTCCTCAAGCCCCGTCTTGTCGTAGACGGAGACGAGCGCGCGCTTGAGTGGGCGAATGGTCATGTAGGTGCTCCTCCGAGCCGTACGGCCCGATCATCGAGGTGGAAGTCTTCGCGCGCCAACCGGCCAACCCATTCGACAAGCATGTCGCGTTCGCTGGTCTTGATCCGTTCGTGCAATGTGCTCTCGTCGTCAGAATCGAGGACCGGCACGGCGACCTGCGCGACGATTGGTCCGGTGTCGACTCCCTCGTCGACGACAAACAGGGTCGCACCGGTTACCTTGACCCCGTACGCCAGAGCGTCGCGTGGCCCGTGCATACCGGGAAACGCCGGTGAAAGGGCGGGATGGGTGTTGAGCGTTCGACCACCAAAAAGGGCGAGGAACGCAGGTCCGGTGAGCTTCATGAAGCCGGCCAGAACGACGAGGTCTGGTGAGTGCGCTTCGACCGCATCGGCCAGCGCGGCATCCCAAGCGGCACGGTCGTCGTAGGAGGTGGTCTCCACGACGAACGTCTCGATACCGTGCCGACCGGCCCGTTCGAGCCCCTGAATGTCGTGCCGGTCCGAACCGACCGCGACGATCTCGACGCCATAGTCAGGCTGGGTCGACGCGTCGATCAGCGCTTGGAGATTCGTCCCGCTTCCCGAGACGAGAACCACGACCCTTGCTGGTGTCCTCGGGCCCGGTTCCGGAGACGTTTTTGGCACGGTCCCCACGATAGTGGCTCAGCACGGCGCCGATGGCGCCGCCCATTGCCATCACAGGCACGGCGACCAACAGAGGTGTCAGCATCGGCGGGCCGGCATCAGCCATACGTCCGGGGCCGACAGCCCCGGCCGATGCAGCGACCAGCACACCCAGTGCCAGCCCCGCCAATCCGCCAGCTGCTGAGCCCAGCGCGACGCGGCTCAGGAAGTCCTCGCGGTCGCGTACCTGCACGCGCCACCCTGCCAGCACGCCCGCAGCAAGCGGGATTAGTCCGAGCAAGAACACCCAGCCTGCGAACTGCCCGGGTGCCGGCAGTGCGGCAAGAACTGGCAGCCCCGGAACCTGGCCGAGCTGGGCGCCCGAGAGGTCAACGCTGGTGTCCGTACCGAGCATGAAGCCCGGGCCGATGAGAGCGGACGTAGTCCAGAGCACGAGTGTCGGCATCGCGAGCACACAGGCAGCCGCCAGAGCGATACCCCCGCCGAATCCCGGATCCAGTAAGGCCCAGAGGTCGCCAGCACGGGAGAGGTGCGACACGAGCAGACCGAGCACAATCATCCCCGAAGCCCGATAACTGCGAGGATCGCCGGCACTGAGGCGCGCACAACTGCACGAACGTCGGCATTGGCGGTCGGCCACAGATCGGTCGACGACTTGTGGCGGTGCGCGCCACCGATCGCCGCGCCGACGCCGCCCACGATGAACGCACCGATCGCTGCGCGTACTACCGAGGTGCGAATGTCCCCTGCGTTCGAAGACGCCGAGACGATCCCGGCGATCACCCCGAGAGCACCTGCGGTCGTCGCGGCAAATGCGGGAAGCTCCACCGGGTCGGCCACCACCCAGCCAGACGTCAATGCCACGACGGCAATGCAGAGCAGCGTTGCACCGATCGGCACAAGACCCAACGCCACACCTTCGGCATGCAGCCCTGAACCCAGCGCGACGAGCCACGCACGAGCTGCCGATCGCGCGAACCCAGCAAACGACTCATCGCTGACACCCCGGGCAGCAACGACAAGTAGAGCAGCCAGGGCCAGTGAGCCGACCCCAGCAAGGATCGCAGTCAGAAAGGCCGGCCGCAGGAAGGACGTCGTGGACGGCTCAGGCACCACTTCATCCTCCCTGTAAAGTTGCGGCGGTGCACACAGGCACGCCGAGACGACGAGGAGGCTGGGAATGACTCGCGTCGACGAGTTCAACAGCTTCTACAACAGGACATTCACCCAGGCGCTGCAAGTCACGTATGCGGTCACGGGTGATCGTCAGGTCGCGTTCGAGTCGACCGTCGACGCCTATCGCCGAGCGTGGCGTGACTGGTCCAAGATCCGCGAAGGCAACCCGCTGGCGTACGTCCGCAACGAGGCTTGGAAGCTGACGGGTCTGAGCCGAGGGACCCACCCACTTCGACGCAAGCACGAAGAGGACAGCGACACCCCACTGCTCGAGGCTCTGGGCGAGCTGTCGGTGACAGACCGACGTCTGATCGTGCTCATGACGCTGGGCAACACCGACCTCGAGGAAGCGTCGACCGAGGTCAACCTCCCCGCCGAGGAAGGCATTGAAAGCGTGACCAATGCTCTTGCGGCCCTCGAAGCCACGCTCGGACAATCTCTCGACCAGATCGAGCGTCGCATGAACGGTCTCGGCAAGGCCACTGCATCGTTCGAGCAGCCACAACCCGCGACCATCCGCCAAGCCGCCAAGCGCGGACGGCAGCGCAACACAGTGCTCTTGGTCGCCGCGGCCATCACCCTCGTGGTCGGTGGTGGATTCGTGGTGACCGAAGGCCAAGCCCTCGACAGCCGCGCATCGCTCCCCCACCGCGAGAAGATAGGTGCCGAGCGCTCTGACATCGTGCTCGATGCCGAAAACATTGACACGGGCAACCTGCTCACGATTTCACAAGTCACCACGCTCGATCCCGCCCGCAACTGGGCGGTCGACACCACGGACAAGAGCCTCGACAACACGACGCCGTACGCCACCTGCCCGGTCAAGCGATTCGCCGATCCCGACCCGTTGAGAGTCCTGGTCCGCACCTACGACACCAAGGGTGAGGGTGAGGAGCGCGTCGCCCAGGCGATTGAGGTGTCGCGCAGCCCCAAGATCGCCGACAAGGCCTACCGGCGACTCGTTCAGTGGTACTCCGATTGCCAGCATCCGCGCGTCCAGCTGGTCGACTCCTACTCAGTGCAGCGAACGGCCGGCGACTTCCAGATCTTGCGCCTGCGATCGCAGTCGACACCGGTGCGTACGTTCACGGTCGGCTTCAGCCACTCGGGCAATGTCACGAGCACGTTGGTGCACGAGGTCGACGGCACCGCGGGCCCCAAGGTCGAGACCTTCGCCCGTACGCTCAACAACTCCGTCTCACGCCTGTGCGCGGACAGTGGGGGCGACTGCACCGACGAGATCTCCGTGATGCGCACCGAGCCACCGCGTACGACCAACGACCCCGCATTCCTCGGCATCGTCGACCTCCCACCGATAGCCGAGATTGATCGCGTCTGGGTAGGTGTCACGGCGTTCCCGACCAAGAAGGTCAACCCTGCGGCGACCGAGTGCGATCGCGCCGACTTCTCGTCCATCCCCACAGCCCAGTCAAAGGTGTTCGTCATCCCGCAGGCCAAGGAGCTGCCAAAGGAGTTCGGCGTTGCCGAGACGATGGGTCGGTTCCCGAACGAGAAGCTCGCAAAGGCTTTCGTCAACACGATCGGCGCGCGGGTCGAGGACTGCGCCGCCACAAAGCTCTCGGCGAAGGTTGACCAGCGCAGCTCGTTCAAGACCAGCGCATACTCCGGCAAGTCGTGGCGAATTGCCCTAGAGGTCACCGGTGGAAAGACGGTCTACTTCCGGGTGGCGATCGTACGTCGCGGCACCGACGTCGCGCAGGTGACCTTCACACCGTCGGCCGGATTCGATGTGACGGACAAGTCGTTCGCCGCGCTGGCGTCCCGCGCCGGCGCGCGGCTTCGCTTCATCGGACAGTAAGAACCCCTCCCGCCCGAAGGTGGAAGGGGTCTCACGTGCGGCCGAGAACGTCTCAAGGCTAGAGGGTCTTCAGGATCTCTCTCATCAGCTCAGCCGTCTCCGACGGCGTCTTGCCGACCTTGACGCCAGCGGCCTCGAGCGCTTCCTTCTTGCCCTGGGCGGTGCCCGCACCGTCGGACACAATGGCGCCAGCGTGGCCCATCGTCTTGCCCTCGGGTGCTGTGAAGCCTGCGACGTAGCCGATGACCGGCTTCGTGACGTGCTCCTTGATGTACGCGGCAGCCTTTTCCTCGGCGTCGCCACCGATCTCACCGATCATCACGATCGCCAAGGTGTCGGGGTCAGCCTCGAATGCCTCGAGCGCGTCGATGTGTGTCGTACCGATGATGGGGTCACCACCGATACCGATCGCGGTGGTGAAGCCGTGGTCACGCAGCTCGAACATCATCTGGTACGTCAGGGTGCCCGACTTCGAGACGAGCCCGATCGGACCCGCGCCTGAGATCGTCGCCGGCGTGATTCCGGCGAGCGCCTCGCCGGGCGTGATGATGCCCGGGCAGTTGGGACCGATGATGCGCGTCTCTTTGCCCTGGGCGTACGCCCAGAACTCGGCGCTGTCCTGGACCGGCACTCCCTCGGTGATGATGACGAGCAGGCCAATCTCTGCGTCAATTGCCTCGATCACCGCGTCTTTGGTGAAGGCGGGAGGCACGAAGACGACTGAGACGTCAGCACCTGTCTCCTTGATGGCTTCGGCAACTGTGCCGAATACCGGGAGCTCGACGGTCTTGCCGTCCGCGTCAACGTGCTCGACCGTCGTACCGGCCTTGCGCGCATTGACGCCACCGACAACATCGGTGCCGCACTTGAGCATCAGGGCGGTGTGCTTGGTGCCTTCGCCGCCGGTGATGCCCTGGACGATGACCTTGGAGTCCTTGTTGAGGAAAATTGACATTGCTCAGACTCCTTCGTGTGCGAACTGGGCGGCTCGGTCGGCAGCGCCGTCCATCGTCTCGACCAGCGTCACCAGCGGGTGGTTGGCGTCGTTGAGGATGCGCAGGCCCTCATCGAGGTTGTTGCCGTCCAGTCGTACGACCAGCGGCTTGGTTGCAGTGTCGCCCAGAAGTTCGAGCGCACCAACGATGCCATTCGCCACGGCGTCACACGAGGTGATGCCACCAAAGACGTTCACGAACACGGACTTGACCTGCTCGTCGCCGAGGATGATTTCGAGGCCATCGGCCATGACCTGCGCCGAAGCGCCACCACCGATGTCGAGGAAGTTGGCCGGCTTGACGCCGCCATGCTTCTCGCCGGCGTAGGCAACGACATCGAGCGTGCTCATGACGAGCCCCGCGCCGTTGCCGATGATGCCGACCTCACCGTCGAGCTTGACGTAGTTGAGGCCCTTTTCCTTCGCCTTGGCTTCAAGGGGGTCAGCAGCAGCCTTGTCCTCGAATGCCGCGTGGTCGGGGTGACGGAAGTCGGCGTTGTCGTCGAGCGAGACCTTGCCATCAAGCGCCTCGAGGATGTCTCCCTCAAGTCGAGCGAGCGGGTTGACCTCGACGAGCGTCGCGTCCTCCTCCACGAAGACCTTCCACAGTGCCGTGATCATCTCGACGGCCTGTTCGGTCAGCTCTGCGGGAAAGTTCGCGTCGGCCGCGATCTCGCGTGCCTTCGCCTCGTCGACCCCGGTGATTGCGTCGATCGGTGTCTGGCGCACCGCTTCGGGGTTGGTCTTGGCGACCTCTTCGATCTCGACACCTCCCTCTACGCTGGCGATGCAGAGATAACTGCGGTTGGCCCGATCGAGGAGGAACGAGAAGTAGTACTCCTCGACGATGCTGGCCGCGGGAGCGATGAGCACCCGGTTGACCGTCAATCCCTTGATCTCCATGCCGAGAATGTTCGTCGCGTGCAGATACGCCTCGTCGGGCGTCTTGGCGAGCTTGACGCCACCCGCCTTGCCGCGACCGCCGGCCTTGACCTGCGCCTTGACGACGACGACGCCGAGCTTCTCAGCGGCCGCCTTCGCCTCGTCGGGGGTCGTTGCGACGATGCCGAGAGTGACCTTTGCGTCGTGCTTGGCGAAGAGCTCCTTCGCCTGATATTCCATCAAGTCCACGGTGTGTGTCCGTCCTTTGTTGACGTCCGGTTCGCTCACAAATCGGCCGAAAGGCCACAAAAATTGAGCGTGGCGACTCTACCCGTTCATGAAGTGTTCGCGTGTGTCGGGTCTGTCACACCAGATTCCGTCACTGCTGCGGTCAGGAGAATGTCCTCCGCGTCGAGCTCCTGACGTAAGGACTCGAGCTGAGCAAGGTCGCCCGCGCCGGCGACGAGCTCGCTGGCGTCCTCCGCGAGCGCTGCACAGATCAACTGCTCGGCGGACTGTCCCCCGCCTACCAGCACGACCTCGTTGCCTAGATCGCGCAGCGCTCGGGCTGTCGCGACCAGCTCGTCACCCGCGCCGATTGAGCCCACCACGATGCGTCGGTTGCTCATGGCTGGATCGTCTCACGGCGTGAAGGTCGTCACATTTTGTCGACGTCTCCCACGGAAAGGGCGGCCCAATGTGTGAATTCGGTTTCCTCGCGAACCGGAGGTGGGCTAGGCTCAACGAGTCCCGATGTCCGTTCCCGGAGGTATTCTGCGTGTCTTCGTCTGCGCCTAAACGCCGACTGGACGTACGGCAGGAGACCCCGAAGCGCGCGGCCAGCGGGAAGCGGGTCGCCGAGCGGCGCCAGACGCGCAGGCGCTCTCTTCGAGTCACCCCAGCCATGGGAGGCGCATTCGCGCTGATCATGGCTGGTTTTGGTTCTGCTGTCGTTGGCGGCCACGTGGACGGGTCGACGCTGTCGGCCAGCAACTATCAGACCATCTCGGAAACCTATACCGGTGACGACGTCAACGGTGTCGACGTCAGCCGCAACTTCGATCGCAATCTCAACAAGCAGGGAACAGCCCAGGCTGAGCAGCTGCTGATCGCGCTTTCTGATCTTCGCAAGGACACACAGGCATATTCCGCCGAGCTGCAGAAGAACCAGTGGGTTCTCCCGGTCACGGGCTATCACCTGACCGCACGTTTCGGTCAGCGCAGCGGCCTCTGGTCACGCGCACACACCGGCCTCGACTTCGCCGGACCCTCCGGGTCGGCGATCAGCTCGGTTGCTCACGGCAAGGTCAAGTCGACCGGCTACGAAGGCGCGTACGGCAACCGTACGGTCGTCACCCTCGACGACGGCACGGACATCTGGTATTGCCACCAGAGCCGCATCATTGTCAGGGTCGGCCAGCCTGTCGACCCCGGCGAGGTCATCGGCTACACCGGCTCGACCGGCAACGTGACCGGCCCGCACCTTCACCTCGAGGTGCATCCCAACGGCGCCGGACCGATTGACCCATACCCGGTGCTCGTCCAGCACAGCATCCGCCCCTAACGTCCAAGTTTTGTGACCTAACTCGTCACCGATTCGACGAAGAGTCTCCGAAAACTTGAGGTCAGAGTTTTTCGACGGGGGCGTAGCGCAGCAGCAGGCGCTTGACCCCCTGCGATCCGAAGTCGACTGACGCCTGGGCCTTGTCGCCCTGGCCGTCGACCGCCACCACCGTGCCGAGACCGAAGCTGTCGTGTGAGACGCGATCGCCCGGCGACAGCGACACGACTTCTCGGATCGCCCGCTTGGATCGTGCCGCGACATTGCTTGACCGAAACGACGACTGCGCCGTGACCGAAGGGCTGTTCGGCGTCCATTGCGTCGGCGAGGAGGCAACGCGGCGCCAGTCCACCAGCGCCTCGGGCAGCTCATCGAGAAACCGAGATGCCGGGTTGTAGGACGGCGCGCCCCAAGCCGATCTGGTCATGGCCCGCGTGACGTAGAGGCGGGTCCGGGCGCGCGTGATGCCGACATACGCCAGGCGGCGCTCCTCCTCGAGCTCAGCGTTGTCGGCGAGCGACCGCATGTGCGGGAAGACACCATCTTCGAGTCCGGTGAGGAACACGACGGGAAATTCCAGTCCCTTGGCAGTATGGAGCGTCATCAGCGTTACGACGCCATCACCCTCGTCGGGGATCTGATCGGCATCCGCTACCAGAGCAACCTGCTCAAGGAATGCCGCCAGCGAGCCGGGAGCGAGATCGGCTGCGGCGTCGGCAACCTCCTCAGAATCGGCATCGTCGTCGATCGTGCTGGCACCGACCACGAACTCGCGGGCCACTGCGACGAGCTCGGCGAGGTTCTCGACGCGAGTTTCGTCCTGCGGATCGGTGCTCTGCTCGAGGGTCGAGAGGTAGCCGCTTCGGGTCAGCGCCGCCTCAAGCACTGCATCGGCCGGTGCGCCGCTCTCGGCCATTGCCATGAGCTCTGACATGGTCTGTGCGAACCCCTGGATTGCGTTGAGTGATCGCGTGGCGAGGTCGTCGGCCTCCTCGGCCCGGGTGAGTGCCTCCCAGAAGCTGATCTCATGTCGGTCGGCAAGCCGCTGGATCGCTGCCTCGGCACGATCGCCGATGCCACGCTTGGGCTCGTTGATGATGCGGCGCAAAGACACCGCATCTCGTGAGTTGACCAGAACTCGCACGTATGCGAGCGCATCCTTGATCTCCTTGCGCTCATAGAACCTGACGCCTCCGACGACCCGATAGGGCAGACCGACACGGATGAAAACTTCTTCGAAGACTCGGCTCTGCGCGTTGGTGCGATAGAAGATCGCGACATCCTTGGCTGCCGCGTCTCCCCCGTCACCGAGCTTGTCGATCTCCTCGGCAATGAACTGGGCCTCGTCGCGCTCGTCGTCGCCGACATAGCCGACGATCTTCTCGCCATCTCCTTCTGCCGACCAGAGCTGTTTGTCCTTGCGGCCGGCGTTGCGGCTGATGACGGAGTTGGCCGCCGAGAGGATTGTCTGCGTCGACCGATAGTTCTGCTCCAGCAGAATGGTCGACGCGTTGGGGAAGTCGTCCTCGAACTCAAGGATGTTGCGGATGTTGGCGCCGCGAAACGCATAGATCGACTGGTCTGAGTCGCCGACGACCAGCAGGTCGGAGTCTGCGTCGGTGAGCTCCTTGATGAGCTGATATTGCGCGTGGTTGGTGTCTTGGTATTCGTCGACGAGGATGTGTCTGAACCGGCGACGGTAGGTCTCGGCGACATCAGGCCACCCCTGCAACAGATGAACCGTGTTCATGATCAGGTCGTCAAAATCCATCGCGTTTGCGTCGCGCAGGCGTGCCTGATAGGTGGTATATGCCTCGGCGTAGAGCTCCTCGGTCGGGTTGACCGCCTTGCTGGCTGCCGCCTCATGATCGACGAGCTCGTTCTTGAGGTTGGAGATCCAGTTGAGGACCGCCCGTGGGTTGACCCGCTTCGGGTCGAGGTCCATGTCACGACACACCAACGTCATCAGCCGGCGCTGGTCGGCGGTGTCGTAGATCGTGAAGGTCGAGGTGAAACCGAACTTTGTCGCTTCGCGACGCAGTATGCGCACGCACGCCGAATGGAATGTCGACACCCACATCATCCGGGCCCGTGGTCCCACCAGCTCGGCAACACGTTCGCGCATTTCCGCGGCGGCCTTGTTGGTGAACGTGATCGCCAGAATTGATCCGGGATGCGCTCCACGCGCCGCGATCAGCCAGGCAACACGTCTGGTGAGAACCCTCGTCTTGCCGGAACCCGCGCCCGCGACGACGAGCAACGGCCCACCGGGATGCGAGACGGCAGCGCGCTGGGCGTCGTTGAGGCCGTCGAGCAGGATGTCGGAGCGCGCGCGCTTCTTTTCTGCCTCTTGGGCAGACTTCTTCTCCGCGGTTTGAGGCACGGGGAACGGCGAAGTCATCAGGTCCTCCAGCCTAGTTGGGGCCAACGACATCAGCGCCCTCGGGCGGCACGCGACAATGGGGACATGAACCTGGTGACCGTCGACAGCGAATCGGCCGAACCGCCCTACGAGCAGGTACGTCGCCAGATCGCCGCGAGTGCGGCCAACGGCGTTTTGGGAGCTGGACGCAGGTTGCCGACCGTACGCCAGCTCGCCACCGATCTTGGGCTCGCTGCGAACACCGTGGCCAAGGCGTACCGGGCCCTGGAGGCCGACGGTGTCATCGAGACCCACGGGCGGAGAGGGACGTTCATCGCGACCCGCAAGCTGAACGATCCGGCCGCCGGGTCGGCCGCTCATGCATACGCCAGTCTGGCCCGAGCGCAGGGCCTGTCGCTTGACGAGGCAATCCGTCTGGTCGAGACAAACTGGACCCCCTGAGTCGAACGACACGCGCTGTGGTCAACCGCAATGATCACGCAAAACCCTCAACCAGCACTTTACTGTTGCTAGGCAACGTCGGGCCTGTTCGGGCCATGCCGGTGAACGGGAGAGCTCATGCGGAAATCGTCAGTACTTCTCGGCGCCTTGCTTGCCTGTACGTTCCTTACCGGAGCTTTCCTGCTACCGGTGACGTCCGACGCCGCGCCGACGGCAAGTGCAGAGCCACGGGTACCCGACGGCGTGGTGACCAAGCTGCTCGTCTTCGTCGAGGAGAACCACTCCCTCGCGCAGATGAAGGCCGGAATGCCCTACGCCTACAGCCTGGCGAAGCAGTACGGCCACGCCACCAAATACACCGCGACCATGCACCCCTCGCTGCCCAACTACATCGCGATAGCCGGCGGGAAGACGTACGGAATCACGACGAACGCCGCACCTGCGTCCAATAAGCTCGTGGACGGCGCCTCGGTGTTTGGCCAGGCGATCGCCGCCGGCAAGACCGCCAAGGTCTACGCCGACGGTATGGCGAGCAACTGCGCGACCAGCGGCGGCACCGGCTATGCAGTCCGACACAATCCTTGGACATACTTCGTGAAGGAACGGGCTCTGTGCAATCAGTTCGATGTGCCTGTCACCAAGCTTGCAGGCGACATCTCGGCTGGCACCCTGCCGCATGCAGGCATGGTCATCCCCAATGTCGACCACGACGCACACGACGGCTCGCTGGCCGCTGCTGATGCATGGTTCAAGGGCTACATGACCAAGATCTTCGCCGGACCGGATTGGAAGTCTGGCCATCTTGCCGTCGTGCTGACCGCCGACGAGGACGACAAGAACTCGGGCAACATCGTGTTGACGTCCGTGATTCACCCGAGCCAGAAGGCCAAGGTCGTCAACACACTGCTGACCCACCACAGCTTGACCCGCCTGTACGAGGACGTCGTGGGTGCGCCATACCTGAATGCGGCCACCACCGCACCGTCGATGTCGGATGCCTTCGCCCTACCGGTCGCGTCGCAGAGGCCCGCGAATGAGCTGAGCTGCACGACGACCCCGCCGCCCGTGCTCCCGGTCAGCAAGAACCTCGTTACCGGCTTCGCTGTGACGGCACAGGGACCGAACGCGATCGTCATGAAGTGGAAAGCGGTGCCCAATGCAGTGAAGTACCGCATCCAGTTCTCAACCAAACCGACGATGGCCAACTCCGCATATCACCGATTCGTCGGCACCACTGCAATCATCGACGGGTTGAAGGCCAAGACCACCTACTACCTGAAGATCCGTACGATCGACGCGGGCGGCGGCAACATCTCGGCGTACACGACCAAGCCTGTGGCGAGCGCAACTCGCTAGCGCAGCTGCGAAAGTGGCCCGCAGCAGTTACGCGTCACTCCGCCATTGTGTTGGGCTTGCGCCAGCTGCGCTCGAACGGCAATCGCCACGCACGTGGCGCGATGAGCTGGTGCACGGCGTTGGGTCCCCAGGTCGCCGCGGGATAGGGGCGAACCGGTGGAAGGTCGTTGAGCAATGGCTCGGAGATCTCCCACAGCCGCTCAATACCCTCGGCCGTCGTGAACAGCGTGCGCTCCCCGCGCATGGCGTCGTGGATCAACCGTTCGTACGCCTCGAGAACGTCACCTGCCCGCTCGGTCTCCTGCATCGCGAACTGCATGCTGAGCTTGTCCAGCCGCATGCCGGGACCGGGCCGCTTGCCGTAGAACGACAGCGACATCTTCGAGGCATCCGCAAGATCGAACGTCAGGTGGTCCGGACCGGACAGGCCAACACCTGAACCAGTCGGGAACATGCTCTTGGGTGGCTCGCGGAACGCGATCGAGATGATGCGCGCTCCCTCGGACATCTTCTTGCCGGTACGGAGGAAGAACGGCACGCCAGCCCAGCGCCAGTTGTCGATCTCAGCCCGCAGCGCCACGAACGTCTCTGTCTCGGAGTCGGCCGGTACCCCGACCTCGTCGCGATGACCGTCGTACTGTCCGCGTACCACATGTTTGGGGTCGAGCGGGAGCATCGAACGGAAGACCTTGTTCTTCTCCTCACTGATTGAGTCGGAGTCGAGTGAGGTTGGCGGCTCCATCGCCATGAATGCCAGCACCTGGAACAGGTGGGTCACGACCATGTCCTTGAATGCTCCCGTGCCTTCGTAGAACGTCGAGCGACCTTCGACCGACAACGTCTCGGGTACGTCGATCTGCACGTGGTCAATGAAGTTGCGGTTCCAGATCGGCTCGAACAGTCCGTTGGCGAAGCGGAACGCCAGAATGTTGAGCGCCGCCTCCTTGCCGAGGAAGTGATCAATGCGAAAGATCTGATTCTCGGCGAACACCTCGTGCAGCTGGGAGTTGAGGGCCTTGGCGCTGACCAGGTCGGTGCCAAAGGGCTTTTCCATGATGATCCGAGCACGTTCGACGAGCTTGGCATCGCGCAACGTGTGCACCACGGAAAGTGCTGCTTGGGGCGGCACGCTCAGATAGTGCAGCCGACGAGGTTCACCGCCGAGGGCGGACTCGTGCGCTGTGGCAGCCTTGGCCAGCGCCTCGGCCCCGTCATCGACGTTGACGTAGGAGAGCTTGGGCGCGAACGCCTTCCAGCGCTCTTCGTTGAAGGTGCGCGGGCTGAACTCCCGGCAGGCCGTCTCGGCGAACTCGCGGAAGGCTTCGTCGTCGAACTTGTCGAGCGAGACTCCGATGATGCGAGAGTCGGACACGAGTCCCGATTGCAACAGGTGCATGATGCCGGGCAGCAGCTTGCGCCGGGCGAGATCGCCAGTGGCGCCGAAGAGCACGATCAGATGGGGCTCGTTCACGTCAACAAGGTTAGACCCGTCAGGTCACCGCAGGGGAATGTTGGTCCGTGCCCCAACGGATCCCCCAGCTTTGTGACTCAGCTCGCCACGCGAGGGAGGGTGCCTGACAAGTTTGGCCCCAAACCTGGAAAGGCTAGATCAGGCGGCGGTCGTTGGCCCAGCGGGTGAGCTCGTGCCGACTGGAGAGCTGGAGCTTGCGCAGCACGCTCGACACGTGGGTCTCAACCGTCTTGATCGAGATGAAGAGCTCCTTGGCGACCTCCTTGTACGCGTAGCCGCGCGCAATGAGCCGCATGACCTCGCGCTCACGCTCGGTGAGCCGATCGATCTCCTCGTCGATCTGCGCGACCTCGATGGTTCCGGCGAAGGCATCAAGGACGAACCCAGCGAGCCGGGGGGAGAACACCGCGTCGCCGGCGGCCACCCGGTCGATGGCATCGAGCAGCTCAGGGCCGGAGATGTTCTTGGTCACGTATCCGCGAGCGCCAGCACGGATGATGCCGATCACGTCCTCAGCCGCATCGCTGACCGACAGGGCGAGAAACTTCATGTCAGGGTGGCGGATGTGCAAGCGGCGGATGACCTCGAGGCCTCCCCCACCCGGCATGTGGACGTCGAGCAGCACCACGTCGGGCTTGGTCTCGACGAGGATCATGACCGCACTCTCGACGTCCTCTGCCTCGGCAACGATCTCGACAGGACCATCGATCTCGGCGCGGACTCCCCGCCGGAACATTGCATGGTCGTCGATGATGGCGACGCGCAATGTCGTCATGATGTCTCCTCGAATATGTGGTCGACACTGCGTACGGGAACCGTCATGGCGACCTCTGTGCCTTCACCGGGCTTGCTTCGGATCGTAACTGTGCCGCCATGGCGCTCGACCCGGTCAACGATCGAACCGCGTACGCCCATCCGATCCTCCGCGATCGTGTCGAGGTCAAAACCCACGCCGCGATCGCGAACGAACACGTTGACCGTTTCAGCTGTCGCCTCGGCATAGACGTCGATCCGGTCGACTCCCGCGTGCTTCGCGGCGTTGATCATCGCTTCACGCGCTGCCTTGGCAACGGCGCCAACATCAGGGTCGAGCCGTGCATCGCCGACGGCGATCACCTCGACGGGCACGCGGTGGGCGTCCTCCACATCCGCAGCCGAGGAGCGTAGCGCCGCGACAAGCGAGTCGCCGGGCTGCTCGTCGGTGCCGTAAAGCCACGCACGGAGCTCCCGCTCCTGGCGTCGAGCCAAGGTTGCGACGGCGGCCTGGTCACCGGCATTCTTCTGCAGCAGTGCAAGTGTCTGGAGCACGGAGTCGTGCAGGTGCGCTGCGACATCTGCGCGTTCCTGCGAACGTACGAGTGCCCGACGCTCCTCGGTCAGGTCACCCAACAGCTTGGTGATCCACGGCCCGAGGATCAACACAAGCCCGATCAGGGCGATACCGAGCGCTGCCGCCAGATCGACCATCGCGCTCCAGCCACGCTCCTGGGTCAGGAAGTAGATCGCAGCAAGGGCAATCAGCACAGCACCTGCAGCTATCCGGACGGCAAAACCAACGCCACTGGTCTGACGCATCCAGCGCCGCCAGGCGACGTCGTCGAACTGACGCCAGATGACAGTCAGGCCGACGACCGCCACGAGAGCAGGGCCGACCAGTGCGTCGCTGATGCCGCGACCTGTGACCTGCAGGAAGAGCAATACGCCGACACCGACCATTCCGATCGCCAGCGTCTGGAGAGTCTCAGTGGGTCTGGTGCGGTTGGAACTGGTACGAAGTCCCTGCCGCGTGGCCGCTTCGAGGCCGGGCGAGAGCTCGGGTTGCCTCAGCGGCAGGAACCGCCAGAGCAACAAGTAGGCGATGACGCCGATACCGCTGAGCCAGGAGGCAACGACAAACACCAGACGGACGTACAGCACGCCCACCCCGAAGTGTTCGGCCAGACCCGTCGCCACCCCGCCCACCAACCGGCGATCTGCCGGTCGGTAGGCACGGCGGTATCGGGCCGCGCTGGTCTGGGTCACACGTTCTGGGGACACAGAGCGATCGTCACACGTGCCCGCGCGCAGGCGCTACTGGGGACGACCCCTGTCCACCCTGAGTGTCGCTCCCGCGGTTTCAGGGTCGTACCCGATGGTTCGGAGCACAGCGTTCGGCCACGATGGAGGTATGAACGACACACAGGAAACACCCCCCGTTGCCGGACCGGACCAGGAGTTCGATCCGCACAAGTTGCGCACCATCACCGATGTCACGCGATCATCCGACGACCGATTGGTCGCTGGCGTGTGCTCGGGTGTTGCCAAGTACCTCAACATCGACCCAGTCATCGTGCGCATCGTCATCGCTGTGCTCACGGTCGTCGGCTTCGCTGGCGCCATCCTGTATGCCGCTGCGTGGTTGCTGCTGCCGTCCGACGACGCCGAGCAGAGCATCGCAGCCGGCTGGTTCAAGCTCGACGAGAACGAGGAGCAGGTCCGAAAGGTGGGTCTCGTCATCGCTGGGATCATCGCCGTCTTCGCACTGCTTGGCGACCACGGCAACTGGTGGGGAATCGGCTGGGTGTTTGTGCCACTCGCCGCGCTGTACTACCTGTTTGTGGTCAGGCCGCGTAATGCGTACCGGGACACCGTCAAGGCTCAGGTCATGGCCGGTCTACCGACGACTGAGTCGGTCACGGCCGACGTGCAGGCGAAGATCGACAAGAAGGTCGCCGAGAGGGTGGCGTACGCACGCAAGCCCAAGTCGAAGGCGCTCCCCCTTCTGACCCTGTCGCTGATCGCGATCGGCGTCGCCGTGACTCGGATCTACGCCGACACCCACGACGGTGTCGAGTGGACGACGTACGTCGCCGTCGCTCTCGCCATCACCGGAGTCGGCCTCGTCATCGGCACGTTCTGGGGCTACGGCGGACCGCTTATCTTCCTCGGACTTGTGTTGGGGCTTACCCTGGCGATCGGCTCAGCGCTGCCGAACGGGCGTATCGGTGCCCAGCAGCCCAACCCGGCGACGGCCGCCGCCGTTGACGCGAGGTACACGCATGGCGTGGGGCTCCTGGAGCTCGACCTCACCGATGTCTCCGATCCGACCGAGCTGCTCGGACGCACCATCGTCCTGGACAACGGCATCGGACAGACCAAGGTCATCATCCCCGAGGGCCTGAACGTCGAGATCGACTCCGACCTCAAGCTCGGCCAGATCAACCTGTTTGACCGCAGCGTGGATGGCACCGACAACCTGCTCAAGACGCCCGCCACCGGCACAGGCGAGAAGCTAACGATCAAGATCGAACAGAACGTCGGCAACGTCGAGGTGGTCCGGTCATGACTCGTCACCCGTTTCGGTGGAGCAGCTTCGCTTTCGGCCTGGTGTTCCTCGCCGGCGTCGGTCAGTGGGCCGTGTGGGAGCAGGACTGGCTCACACCTCGCGAGCTCAGCCTGACCGCCTCCGGCGTGCTCATCGGACTTGGCCTCCTGGGCGTCATCGCGACATTCTGGAAGCCCAACCAGCTCACCAACACAACCCCAGATCTGGAAGACAACTCCTCCCTAGAAAGAAGTGACCATGAAGAAACTGACTCGCAATCCTGATGACAAGTGGCTGGGAGGCGTCTGCGGAGGCCTCGCCGACTACACCGGCATCGATGCCAACCTGATCCGCCTGGTTGTCGCCGTGTGCACACTGCTCGGCGCCGGCTCGTTGATCATCGCCTACATCGTCGCTTGGGTGCTCATGCCCGCGCGGCCGTCGGCGCAGACCGTATGGGCTGACGCTACTGACGCTCCAGCCACTGAGAGCGGGCCCGCACAGCCACCTGCGTGAAGTCGGAGAACGCGCCGTCAATACCGGCGTCGAAGAACGCAAGGAGCTCGCCCACGGCATCGCCGTGGGCGAGCTTTTCTGTCCCCCGCCTGAACTCGGGCGGCAGAAAGACGTTCTCGTTGCGCATGGTCCAGATGTGCACATCCAAGCCGGCCGCGTGAGCCCGATCGACGAGTCCCGTTGGGCCGGAGCCCGGCTTCACCACGAGCTCCTTGTAGGGCCCGATCGCGTCGGCATACTCAGCGACGAATGCCAGCCCGTCGTCGGTCCTCAGGTCCTCGTACGTACGGGCGTCGCCAGCCACCTCGAAGTCGGCCGGCCGACCACGAGGCGACATGAGCTGGACGAGGAATGCGGGAGTTCGCGGGCGCAGTGCCCGAAGATTTGCCGACTCGAACGACTGGATCACCACCCTTGCGCCTGCATCGTTGAAACCGCGCTGCTCCAGGGTGTCGATGAGCATGTCGTTGAGGCTGATGCCAAGGCCGTCGAAATAGCTCGGGTGCTTGGTCTCGATGTAGACACCGACCGGCGCCTCACCGCCTGCGACCTCCGCGATGTCGAGGACCTCTTCGAGCGTGAGAATCTGCTCGGTGCCGCCGAGGGCGACGTTCGCGGGGCGCAGGTCGGGGATGCGCTCCTTGCAGCGCAGGGTCTTGAGCTCAGCCAAGGTGAAGTCCTCGGTGAACCAGCCAGTGTGGGAGACAGCGTCGACGATCTTTGTTGCTCGACGATCGGCGAACTCTGGGTGGTCGGCGACGTCAGTTGTGCCGGCGATCTCATTCTCATGACGGACGACCAGGACTCCGTCGCTGGTGCTGACAACATCGGGCTCGATGAAGTCGGCGCCCTGCTCGATCGCGAGGAGGTAGGAAGGGCGGGTGTGTTCGAGCCGAAGACCCGGCACACCGCGGTGGGCGATGATGAGCGGAATGGTCATTGCTTCTCCTGATTCACGTGACCATCACACCGCATTCGGGCCATGGATGAGCCGAACCGCGCCGTCACGTCTTGGGTCTGCTGCCGCAACGAGTCGTCCGTCTGGCTTGCGCAGTGTCACGCCGACACCGCCGAAGTACATCGACGGCAGCGACTCGACCTTGACGTCCTCGTCAGGCCGCCCGGCGCGATGCACGTGGACACGTGGATGATCGACCGCCTCCTGCAGGCCGAGGCCGCCATTGATGAATCCAGCAAGCACCTGCACGATTGCCGTCGTGATGCGGTCGGCACCGGGCGAACCGATCGCGATCGACGAGCCGTCTGGGTGGTGGCCGACCGTCGGCGCCATGTTCGACAACAGCCTCGTGCCCGGCGTGAGGCCGTGCAAACCCTTGGCGTTGAGCTCCTGCTCGCCAAGACAGTTGTTGAGCCAAATGCCAGTTCCCCGGGCGATCATCCCAGAGCTGTAGCCCGACGAGACTGTGACGGCGCACGCACCGCCGTCGCTGTCGGTCGCCGACACGTGCGCCGTGGATCCAGACTCCAGCACGGCCAGGTGATCACGATCGATCAGGGCGAGGAATGCTGCCGCATCGCGTTCGAGGTCGTCGCTGTGGTCGAGCACCTCGAGGCGGTGGCCGAGCACGGCGCGCTGCACACGTACAAGGCGCTCGAGGTCGTCGCTCGGGTGGTCGTCGAGCAACCGCAGCATCGCCGACACGCACACGCCGCCCACAGATGGTGGCGGGTTGGTGCCAAGCTTCCACTCCCCGACCGTCGTCATCAGTGACGGGCGAACGACAGGTTTGTATGTTGACAGATCACGACGGCCGAGTATCCCGCCGCGGTCGATCACGTCATTGCTGATGAGCTTGGCGAGGTCGCCGGTGTGAAGTGCTGAAGGCCCCTCCGCGGCGATCAGCTCCAGCGAGCCGACCAGATGGGGAAGCTCGATGAGTCCGGTGGCGATGGTGCCGTCAGCGTTGTGCACGGCAGTTCGGCTCTGCGCGTCCCAGCCGAAGATGTCGTCGTGGACGTACTCAAGATAGAAACGCGACGCTGAGCCGAGCTGAAACCCTCCACGGGCAACCTCGATGGCGGGCTTCACCAGCTCACCCCACGGCAGGCTCCCCCACCGAGCATGGGCCTCGCCGAAGGCCGAGACCGAGCCATGGCAGGCCACCGATCCGGGGCCGATCGTCACTGTCACGCCGCCGCCGTACTCGGTGTCGACGTCCCATGTACCCCCGCCGAGCGTACGGCCGCGACCGGGCATGTCCATCCAGCCGTCGACGGTATGTGGTGCGCTGCCGTCGGGAGGCTGCACCGTGATGAAGCCACCAGAGCTCAACGACACGATGCCGACCTCGTTGACCATCGTCACGAGCGTCGCTGCGAGTGCGGCATCGATGGCATTGCCGCCCGCCAGTGCAATCTGCTCACCGGCCATGGCGGCCGCCTCGTTGGGCGCGGAGATCGCTATGGCCGGCATCCCGGAAGGCTATCGGGTCAACCCTTGGTGGAGACGCCGATGCCACCGAGCGTCTGGCCGCCGAAGCGGTCGATCTCTGCTTCGATGTTGAGCGGGTTCATCGAGTCGCGCGATGCAAGCACCTCGTCAGTGAGCTGATCGGCAGGCACCAGCCAGCTGACCTCGAACTCGATGCCGTCGGGATCCTTGGCGTACAAGGCTTTGGTCGTGCCATGGTCAGTGGCGCCGGACAGTGCGCCCGCGGACACCAGCCTCTGGCGCGTCGCGGCGAGCTCGTCGAGCGTGTCGACCTCCCACGCCAGGTGGTAGAGACCAACTGTCGTGCGGCCTGCGCCTGAGTCGCCTGCCTGGGGGCCGATCTGGAAGAGACCCAGATCGTGGTCGTTGGTGCCGCCACTTGCCTGCAGGAACGCCGCACCGGGAAACGACATGACGGTCTTGAATCCGAGGGTGCTGGCATAGAACGCGACGCTGGCGTCGACGTCGCGGACGTAGAGCACGGCGTGGTTGAGGCGAGTGACGGGCATTCGTACTCCTATATGATTGAATCTTCACCTATCTTAGCACGACAACCAGCCCGGTAGGCTGCGTGAATGGTCTCCCGCATCTTCAGCCGAGGCAGCTGGCCGGAGGCCTCTCGCATCGCGGAGATCCTCCGCCAGGAGACGCTCGGAGGCGTTCTGCTGCTGATTGCCACCGCTGCGGCGATCACCGCTGCAAACGTTGGCGACGGCTATGCGAAATTGCGTGACACCGCATTCGGCCCCGCGTCTCTGCACCTGAACCTCACGTTTGGTGGCTGGGCCTCCGACGGCCTGCTGGCGATCTTCTTCTTCGTGGCTGGCCTTGAGCTCAAGCGGGAATTCGTCGGCGGGGATCTTCGCGATCCGAGCCGCGCCGCCCTCCCTGTCGTGGCGGCGATCGGCGGCATGGCGCTGCCAGCTCTGGTGTACGTCGTGTTCAACCTCGGCGGCTCACTGCGAGGGTGGGCGATCCCGACAGCCACTGACATCGCGTTCGCGCTCGCCGTCCTCGCAGTGATCGGCAGTCACCTGCCCAGCGGACTGCGTACGTTCCTGCTTACCCTCGCCGTGGTCGACGACCTGATCGCAATCATCATCATTGCCGTTGTCTACACGTCGACGCTGCACCTCAACTTCCTGCTGCTCGCCCTTCTTCCGCTCGCGGTTTTCACCGTTCTGGTGCAACGCCGGGTGAGCTCGTGGTGGCTCCTGCTCCCGCTCGCCGGGCTCACCTGGGGTCTGGTCCACGCTTCAGGAGTCCATGCGACGGTCGCAGGCGTACTGCTGGCATTTGCCGTGCCAGTGCTGCGACGGGACGGCGGTGACGGTGTCGGCCTCGCCGAGCACTTCGAGCACCGGTTCCGGCCACTCTCGGCGGCCGTGGCGGTGCCGATCTTCGCATTCTTTGCCGCAGGCGTGACGATCGACAGCTGGGACGGCTTCACGGACGCCATGACTGAGCCGCTGACGCTTGGAGTCATCGCCGGACTCTTCGTCGGCAAGACCGTGGGCGTCTTCGGTGCAACGTGGCTGATGGCGACCTTCACCGGAGCCGAGCTGGACGACGACATCGCATGGCCCGACGTCCTCGGCGTTGCGATGCTCGGCGGCGTCGGATTCACGGTCTCGCTGTTGATCGGCGAGCTGGCGTACGGGGTCGGCAACGTCACTGACGACCACGTCAAGATCGGTGTGCTCGTCGGGTCGGTTGCCTCGGCAGTGGGGGCAGCGATTGTGCTCACCGCCCGCAACCGTGTCTACCGTGAGATTGACGATCGTGAGCACCTAGACCTCGACGGCGACGGCATTCCTGATGTGTTCAAGGACTAGACATCACTAGTTCCAAAGAGCTATGCACAATTGTGAATATCTTTGTGGAATCGCATCAATGGGTCCGTGAACACACGGAAGGTGGGTGATCGAGAGATGGACCTCGGCGAGATCGCGCAGGACCTGTATGCCGTGTCACCAAACGAGTTCATCGCCGCTCGTCAGGAGAGCGTCGCTGCCGCACGTGCGGCCGGCGAGGACGAGCTCGCCAGGACCATCGGTGCACTGCGCAAACCCAACGCGGCTGCGGCCGCTGTCAACCTCCTCGCACGGCACCGCGAGGACCTGCTCGACGAAGTCGTCGAACTCGGCGAGGAGCTCCGAGAAGCCCAGGACCAAGGCAACGGCGCGCTGCTTCGAGAGCTGAACGAGCGGCGTAAAGGACTGCTCAAGCGAATCGCCGCCGAGACTATCGAGCTGACCGAGGAGTACGACCTCTCGCACAGCGCCGCCATCATCAACGACGTCGACGGTACGATCAAGGCGGCGCTCGCAAACCCCGACGCCGCAAGAGTTGTGCGGGCTGGACTGCTCGTCGCCCCGCTCTCCGGTGCCGGCCTCGGCTTCGTCGACCTCGCTGACAGCGTCGCCCTGCCCGACTTCGAGCTGAAGCCACGCGAGCCACGCCCCAAGGAACGTCGACTCAAGGCCGTACCGGACCTGCCTGACGCCAAGTCAGCGCGCCGTGACGCAGCTCGCGGGGCACTGGGTGAGGCGGCCGAGCTCGCAGAGCAGGCTGCCGCCAACCTCGAACAGAGCGAACAGGCCCGCAGCGCCAACGAGACCAAGCGTGCTCAGCTGCACCACCGTCTGGACGAGCTGCAGCGTGAGCTGCGTGAGGTGCAGGCGGACGCCGAGGAGTCAGACGCCGATGCCCGCGGTCTCGATCGCGCCGCCGTTCAGGCGGCAAGAGACTTAGCAGCTGCCGGCAAGGGGCTGACGCGTGCCAAGGAGCGGCTGGACCGTTTGGACTAGCGACCCTCGACGACATAGGCAAGGCGACGGAGAGTCTCGCTGTTGCGCCATTTCATCGCCGCGGCCTCAAGGGACGCCGGAACGTAGGCAGCCGGGCCGTCGACGACGCTCTCGTCGATGGCGATTCGCGTACCCGCTCCCTCTGCGTCGAGCGTGATCACGACGTCAGCTGCCCCAGCTGGAAACGCACGAGCCCTGAGCTTCAATGACTGTCTCGCGACAGATTCGAGCACCTCGGTGTGGTCGTCTAGCAGGGCTGGCCAGACTCCGACCGAGTGGTGCAGCTTGGCGCCCACGGCTGGCCAGTCTTTGGTGACTTCACGCATACGCGAAGCTCCGACAACCCAGACGGGATAGAGCCAGCCGTCTGCAAGGACATCCCAGACCTCAGCGGGTGTCGCATCGACCAGGCGACTGTTGGTGGTCATTTATCCGCACCGCCTGCCAGGTGAGCGGAGCTCTCGACGCGCGCGGTCGGGCGGAGAATCTGGGGTCATGTGGGATGAGTACCCGCATGTGGCTCGTTCGAACCGCAGCCGACGTCGGGTACAGGTTGACACCTACTCCCACTCGATCGTGCCGGGCGGTTTGCTGGTGATGTCGAGGACCACGCGGTTGACCTCATCGACCTCGTTGGTGATGCGGGTCGAGATGCGCTCGAGCACGTCGTACGGCAGCCGGCTCCAATCGGCTGTCATCGCGTCCTCGCTGGAGACGGGGCGCAGCACGATCGGGTGACCGTACGTGCGACCATCGCCCTGCACGCCCACTGACCGGACATCGGCAAGCAGGACGACGGGGAACTGCCAGATGGCGCCGTCAAGGCCCGCCGCAGTTGTCTCGTCGCGCACGATCAGATCTGCCTCGCGCAGGATGCGAAGGCGATCGGCGTCGACGGCTCCGACAATGCGGATCGCCAGGCCAGGACCGGGGAACGGGTGACGACCCACGATCGCCTCGGGGATGCCGAGCTGACGGCCGACGTCGCGTACCTCGTCCTTGAACAGTGTCCGCAGCGGCTCGATCAGGCTGAACTCGAGGTCCTCGGGGAGTCCACCGACATTGTGGTGGCTCTTGATGTTCGAGGCGCCTGTTCCGCCGCCGGACTCGACGACATCGGGATAGAGCGTGCCCTGCACCAGGAACTTCACCGGGGGGCCCGGAGTGGCCAGGACCTCGCGCTCTGCTGCCTCGAAGACCCGGATGAACTCGCGCCCGATGATCTTGCGCTTCTCCTCCGGATCGGAGACATCCGCGAGGAAGCCGAGGAACTGATCCTTGGCGTCCACGACCTTGAGGTCCACCCCTGTGGCTTTGACGTAGTCCTTCTCGACCTGTTCGGCCTCGCCCTCGCGGAGCAGCCCGTGATCGACGAAGACCGCGGTGAGCTGGTCGCCGATGGCGTGCTGCACGAGCGCGGTCGAAACAGCAGAGTCCACACCGCCGGAGAGTGCCGAGATGACGCGAGAGTCGCCCACCTGTTCGCGAATGAGCGCAACTTGTTCCTCGACGATGTTGCTGCTCGTCCACGTCTGGCGGCAGCCGGCAATCTCGACGAGAAAATGCTCGAGCACGCGCTGACCGTGCTCGCTGTGCATGACTTCGGGGTGCCACTGGACTCCGGCAAGTCGGCGGCCGGTGTCCTCAAACGCGGCGACAGTTGCGCGCGGAGAGTTGGCGTTGACGGTGAAGCCTTCCGGTGCGCCGATGACCTCGTCGCCGTGCGACATCCAGGAGGTCAGGGTGTCTGGAAGTCCGGCGAGCAGCGTGCCCGGCTCGACAACAGAGACGGTCGTGCGGCCGTATTCACGCTGTCCTGTTTTTGCGACGTTCCCGCCGAGTGCCTGGGCCATGGCCATGAATCCGTAGCAGATGCCGAACACGGGTACGCCACCGTTGAGCATCGCACGATCGAGCTGTGGTGCGCCCTCTTCGTACACCGACGACGGGCCGCCAGAGAGGATGATCGCAGCGGGCTTGCGTGCCAGGATCTCGGCCGCAGACATCGTGTGCGGGATGATCTCGGAATAGACGCGGGCCTCGCGTACGCGGCGGGCTATCAGCTGCGCGTATTGCGCCCCAAAATCGACGACGAGCACGAGGTCATGTTCAGGGGTCACGTGAGCAGTCTACTGAGGGAAAATAGTTGAGTAACGTCGTAACCATGTGCGCATCGCCTCGTTTTACAGAGTGGATCTAACAAAACTCCCTCCCGTTAGATCATGTGCCGGTTTCCAGTGGCACAACAGGGCCCGACCCGTGAGCTCCCTCCCGGTCGGGCCCTGTGCGTTGCGGGCAGGCTCCGCCCCACCTCGACCGTCGCTGACGGGAGACTTATGTGCATCGCGTCTCACCACAACCCTCCCGTCGGCGACGGTAAGTCTCCCCTCAGCGCACGGGTGCCCAGGGTCTTGGACGGATCAGGAGACGCCGACGATGGGGAGCCTGAGGGCCGCGGGGGCATCGGCGGGGACCACTGGGTGCTTGGGGGCGATCGGCTCGATCTTGCGATAAGCCTCTCCGACGTCGGGCCGTACGTCCGTCTCACCCTTGTTGGGCCAGTACGACATCGCACGCTCCGTCTGGGCGGTGATGGTGAGCGACGGGTTGACCCCGAGGTTGGCCGTGATGGTCGACCCATCGGCGACGTGAAGCCCCTCATGACCGAACAGCCGCTGGTACGGGTCGACGACACCTGTCTCGGGGCTGTCGCCGATCGCGCAGCCGCCCATGAAGTGAGCTGTCAGCGGCACGTTGAACGGCTCGCCAATCGTGCCGCCCGGCGTCCCACCCATCTCCTCGGCCATCATCTGCACTGCCCGGTGGCCCGGCTCGATGAACGCCGGGTTGGGGGCGCCGTGGCCCTGCTTGGAGGTCAGCTTGCGACGACCCGTGATGCCGCGCTTGGTGTAGGTGGTGATCGAGTTGTCATGTGTCTGCATGACCAGCGCGATGATGGTTCGCTCTGACCAGTGGCGCAGGTCGTACAACCGAAGAAGATTGCGCTTCTGGGCCCACATCTCCTTGAGCCACACCCGCCAGCGCGCCTTGTCAGTGCTGCCGTCGGTGAGCACGGTCTGCATGAGGGACATCGCGTTCGAGCCCTTGCCGTAGCGCGTCGGCTCGATATGGGTGAATTCGTCGGGGTGGAACGACGAGGTGATCGCGACACCCTCGCTGTAGTCGACGTTCTTCTCATCAGCGATCGAGCCGAGCAATGCCTCAGAATTCGTACGCGTGAGCAGACCGAGGCGGTCAGAGACACCGCCAAGATGGCCCTTGTCCTTCATCTTGTGCAGCAGCTTTTGGGTGCCCATCGTGCTTGCAGAGAACACGACCTGCTCGGCGGTGATCTTCCTGTGGCGGCGGAACCGCTTGTTGGTGCGGCGAGTCACGATCTCGTAGCCACCACCGTCGAGCGGCCGTACGGCGGTGACCGTCGTGAGCGCATGCACGTCGGCACCGGCATTCTCGGCGAGATGCAAGTAGTTCTTGACCAGGGTGTTCTTCGCATTGTGCCGACATCCGGTCATGCACTCGCCGCAGTTGAGACAGGCGTTGCGCTCGGGGCCTGCACCGCCGAAGAACGGGTCGGCCACCTTCTCACCGGGTTCGCCGAAGAACACTCCGACAGGCGTGTGGTGGAACGTTCCACCGACGCCCATTCGCTCGGCGACCTTCTTCACGATCTCGTCGGCCGGGGACACGTATGGGTAGACGGTCACGCCGAGCATGCGCTTGGCCTGGTCGTAATAGGGAGCAAGCTCGGCTCGCCAGTCGGTGATGTGACCCCAAGCGGAATCCTTGTAGAACGGGTCCAGCGGTTCGTACAGCGTGTTTGCGTAGACCAACGAACCACCCCCGACGCCCGCGCCAGACAGGATCAGCACGTCCTTGAGCTTGTCGATGCGCTGGATGCCATAGCAGCCGAGCTGGGGCATCCATAGAAACTTTCGGAGACGCCAAGAATTCTTGGCGAAGTCCTCATCCTGAAAGCGCTTGCCTGCCTCGAGAACAGCGACTGTGTAACCCTTCTCGGTCAGCCGCAAGGCCGAGACGCTGCCACCAAATCCTGAACCAATGACCAAGACGTCGTAGTCGTATGAGTTGCTCATGCTCGCGGCGTCCGACGCAGGACCTTGAGGCCGAATGTGAGCAGCTTGGCCCACGTACGAGGCCGCATCGAGTGCGGACCGTTCATCGGTATGAGGCGCTGCACACCGATCGACTGGGGCTCGGTGTAGCGCAGGATGCCCTCGGCTCCCTGGCGCCGACCGAGACCGGACTGACGCATACCGCCCATGGGGGCGTCCACGCTGCCGAAGGTGGCCGAGAAGCCTTCGTTGATGTTGACCGTGCCGGCCTTGATGCGAGTGGCGATTGCCTTCGCCTCGCGCGGCTTGCCCCACAGGCTGGCGTTGAGACCGTACTCGCCACCATTGGCAAGCGCGACGGCCTCCGCTGTGGTCTTGTAGGGGTATAGCGAAACCAGCGGCCCGAAGGTCTCCCCCGCGAAACACTCAGCCGACTCGGTGACACCTTCCAGAACGGTCGGCTCGTAGAAGTAGGGCCCGATGTCCAGACGACCCTTGCCGCCCGCCAGAACCGTCGCGCCATGGGCAACTGCGTCCTTGACGTGCGAGGTGACGGTCTCAAGCTGGGCCTGCGAGACCAAGGACCCGATGTCGGCGTCCCAGTCCAGCGCTGAGCCCAAGGAAAGGTGCTCCACGCGTGACACAAAAGCCGTCTTGAACTCGTCGTACAGCTCATCTGGGACATACAGGCGCTCGATCGACACGCAGAGCTGACCGGCCGATGAGAAGCACGCCTCGACGGCTCCTGCGGCAGCCTTGTCGATGTCGGCGCTGGGAAGCACGATCATCGGATTCTTGCCACCCAGCTCGAGCGAGCAGCTGATCAGTCGTGATGCGGCCTGCTGCGCGATGAGCTTGCCGGTTGCGGTCGAGCCGGTGAAGCAGATGTAGTCGGCGCGCTCGATGATCGCCGTGCCGACCACCGATCCGGCACCACTGACGACCTGCCAGATGTCGGCAGGGAAGCCGGCCTTGCGCATCAGCTCGATCCCGGCGAGCGCGATCAGCGGGCTCTGGCTGTCGGGCTTGTGCACGATCGCGTTGCCGGCAGCAATCGCGGGGATGCCGTCGGAGACGGCCATCGTCAGCGGGTAGTTCCACGGGCTGATCAGCCCCACGACGCCCTTGGGCTGCGGCGTGACCGTCACCCTGGTGAGCAGCGGCAGTGCACCGTTGCGGCGTTGCGGCTTCAACTGCTTCTTCAGGCGACGGGCATAGAAGCGCGCCGTCAGCGCCACATGGGCAACCTCGTCGAAGGCGTGGGCGCGGCTCTTGCCGGACTCAATCTGGATCAGGTCGAGCAGCTCGTCCTGGTGCTCGAGCACGAGGTCGTGCAAACGCAACAACGCCTTCTTGCGCTCGCGCAGCGAAGTCTTGCACCATGCCTGCTGTGCCGTTCGCGCAGCCTCAAATGCCGCGTCAACGTCCTCGATGCTTGAGACCGGGATCTCGGCAACCGACTCGCCATTGAGCGGAGAGATCGTCGTACGAGTCTCACCTGACGTCGTTCGAATCAGTGCCGTTAACTCAGAAGCCCGCTCTCGAGTGACGAGCGACGAGGTGGTCCGGGGTGCGGCTTCGGCAACAGACATATAGTGAGCATACCGCTGGTATGGCAGTGCGTGTCTAAGAGAGTAGCTTCTCGCCCCAGTAGCCGCCTTTCGTCACGCCCGGTGGACACGCAAACAGTCCGGACCCGACGTGAACGATGTACTCGTTGAGCAGGTCACGCTGCAAACCGGCCAACGATCGCTGAATCTGGACGAACTGCTTCTCCGGATCGCGCTGATAGGCGATGAAGAACAGTCCAGCTGAGAGCTGACCGAGTCCGTTGGAGCCGTCGACGAAGTTGTAGCCACGTCGCAACAGCTTGGCTCCCTTGTTGAAGTCCGGGTGCGCCAGTCGTACGTGCGACTTCATCGCGATGGCGACGTCGCCAGCATCATTCTTGGTCTTGAAGTCGATCTCGGCGAACTCGTCACCGCCGGACAAAGGACCACCGGAGCCCTTCGTACGACCGATGATGGTTTCCTGACCTTCAAGTGACTCGCGATCCCAGGTCTCGATACGCATGTCGATCTTGCGCGACACCAGGTAGGAACCACCGACGAGCCAGTCTGGCCCTTCGTCTGGGTGCACCCAGACGAAGTCTTCGACATCCTTTTTGTCCTCCACCTTGATGTTGGCTGTGCCGTCCTTGAACCCCAGCAGGTTGCGGGCGGTCACCTGCGCCGACGAGGTCGATGACGTACGGCCAAAGCCCATTTGCGAATAGCGCACCGACGCACGCCCGAACGCGATGCGTACGAGGTTCCGCACGGCGTGGACAGCAACCTGGGGATCGTTTGCGCACGCCTGGATCGCGAGGTCACCACCGCAGATGGCTGGATCGAGCCTGTCGCCGGTGAACAGTGGCAGGTCCTTGAGCCGATCTGGCAGCTGGCCGTCCAGGCCGAAGCGCGCCTTGCCCTTGTCGTCCAGGAACATTCCGCGGCCGAAACCGACAGTTATCGTGAGGTTGGAGGGCGGTAGACCAAGCGCCTCGCCAGTGTCCTCCGGCGGCGCGAACGGTGACCCTGCAACGGCGCCGAAGTCACCCACGTCGTTGCCCTGCGTCATCTTGCGCGAGGCCTCGGTCCACTCCTTCAGGAGCAGGATCAGGTCGCCGCGACTCTCCGTCGTCAGGTCCAGTGCGACAAAGTAGAGGCGGTCCTGCGCTGGGGTGACAATGCCCGCCTGGTGTGGGCCCTCGAACGGCACTGGTAGCGCATCGGGATCGGGGACCACCTGCACGGGCTTGTCGCCAACGGCATATCCGGCACCAGCGCCGACGGCTCCAGCAGCCAGTGCGCCAAGGCCGGCCGCCCCCAACAGTTTGCGGCGGGAGAAGCCAGACTCAGCAGAAGTGTTGTCTGAGCTCACGCGTCCATCCTCTCAAGCCGAAGCGGCGACAACTGCCGCCACCTTGCTGATCGGTTCACTGAGCGCGGCGACAGCATCTGACAACGCCTTGACCTGTTCCTTGGTGAGCTCGTCGTAGAACTTCCAGTCACCCGTCGTCTTGTCCTGGTATTGGTTGAGCTCGGTGTCGACGAGCTTGAATTTCGCGTCCACCTGCTTGGCAAGTGCGGGGTCCTGCGCCTCGAGGACCGGTCGCAGCGCGGCGATGGCGGCCTGCGAGCCCTCGATGTTGGCCTTGAAGTCCCAGAGGTCAGTGTGGCTGAACTCGTCCTCCTCGCCGGTGATCTTGCCCGTTGCGACCTCGTCGAGCAGGCCCTTCGTGCCTTGAGCGAGTTCAAGCGCCGTGAGCGGTGCATCCTGGCCAAGCTTCACAATCTTCTCGACGTTGCTGAGGAGCTGGTCAGCGTACTTGTCCATACCCGCGGTGTTGCCTGATACCCAGAGC
>CAZWZC010000009.1:35709-46726 GCA_964638755.1 uncultured Aeromicrobium sp.
TCGGCGACTGCGTCGGGCTCGCGGCCGTCCGTGATCGGGTCGAGGTCGCCGAACTTCTCGGCGACCGGCTCGATGCGCTCCCAGTACGTGCGGGCGATCGGGAACAGCCTCTTGGCCTCGTCGACGTTGCCGGCCTTGACTGCGGCGACGAACTCCTCGGTCTTGACGATGAGTGCATCCGACTGCGACTTCACGTAACGGGCGTAGCTGTCGGCCGCGGCCTTGAGCTCTTCTGAGTCCGAGAGCCTCTTGGTGGGCTCCCCCGTGACGGTGAGGGCTTGGCGGATGCCGTCGCCGATCATGCCGGGTTTGCAGGCACCTTCGTACGAGCCCTTCGGTAGGTCGATGACGAGGTTGCGCGAGAGGCCGGGGCCGATGTTCTCAACCTCGCCCATGATGCGGTCCCCGTCGGCGTAGATGTAGAACTCGGTGACCTTGCTGCCGTCGTTGGTGACCTTGAACGTCGACGGCCCCGCCTTGAGCTTGGTCGAGGAGATGTCACATCCCGAGTCAGAGGCCCTGACGGTCAGATCACCGGCGGCAGCAGTGTCGTCGGCGCATCCGGACAAGGTCAGCGCAACAAGGGTCAGCACGCCGACAGAGGCGAGCGAGAACGGAGAGGCCATTGAGATTCCATCTGGTCAGGTTGCCCTTTGTAAGGCTAGCCTCACCATAATAAACCATCGCTTGCGCGCTCCGTTCACCGCGTGGCACTACGCCTGCGAAGCCCGACGCGGTCCTCCACTCAGATCAGTCGAGTTGACCGTTCATCCAGTTGTAGCGGTTGGTATACCAGTTCTTGGTCCAGGTGATCTCACTTGAATAGCTCGACGTGTGGAACGCATAGCGGCTACCGCCACGGCCCCACACCGAGAGATCGTTGGCCGCCACCTGCGCCCCCAGCGACGGCGAACCGCCGATCGAGGTCACCGCTGCGTCGACACCAGTGGCTCCCACGGCCTGGAACACCGATCGCTTCTCGGCCCAACGCGTCTTCAACGCCGCCAAGAAGCGCGGATCCTTGGCGATTCGCGTGTACCAGTGGATCTTGTTCGTGTTGTGCGCCGGTGAACCGGCGCCTCGCATCCACCAGCCGCTTGTCGACGCGATCGAGGTGGATCCACCTGTCACCGCGCCAGCGCTGCGATCGAAGTCCCACAACGGGCCCAAGAAGAACTTGTCGGACGATGCCGGAGCCACGTTGTTGGTGTAGAAGAAGTTGCTGCGGTACATGTCCGCATCCTGATCCTTCGTGAACTCCTTGGCGAGGTAATAGTCGACCGCCGAGCTCATGTCGAGGTAGGTCGTCCAGTCATCAGCTGGTGCCAAGGTGGCAAAGTTGACTTTGCTCCAGTCCTTCTTCTTGTCGGTCCCGTACAGGACCTTCTCGAAGTTGTTGACCTTGGTCTTCAGGTCCGTACGCTTCGTGTCCGTCAAACCTTCCGGATCGAGGCCCGGGTAGCCCTCATCGCCCGGCTCGAGCTGCTCATACTCGTCGGGGTCCTTGAACGAGTTGTCCATGCCGGAGAAGCTAGTGAAGCCGAACGTGCCGTCGCCGTCTTTCCAGTGCGGATCCCACTCCATGACCTGTCCCGTCGTCTTGTTGACGTTGACACGGTTGCTGTCGATCTTGATCGATTGCACCAACTGATAACTGCCGAGGTACTTGCCGTTGAGGAAAAGCTCGGTGAAGACGCTGTCGGGGTTCCACTTGAGGCCACTCAGCTGCTTGCCGAGGTCCCAGGCAACCTTCGAGCGCACCAGCGAACGGTCCTGGTAGTTCGCCAACAGGATCCAGGTCTTGTCGCTCTTCATGTTGAAGGGCTTCTGCTTGGACTCGAACTTGAGCTTGTAGGGCTTCTTGTCCTTGGAGGCCGACGAGTTGCCGCGGACGGCTATGGTCTCGAGGTCGAGCGGCGCGCTGACGGTCTCGCCGGCAACGAGCGTCGCCGTTCCCGTGTAGTCGACACCCTTCTTCGTCGGCGTCCCGCCCGAGTCGGTGGTCGCGTAGATCACGTTGGTACCGAGAGTCGACGGGCCAGGAGTGAACGCCACCGTCGGTGAATAGACCGCCCCGGGCGTTGGATCGACCGCGTCGCCAGCGATGCGGTAGGACTTTGAGCCATTGACCGGACTGGTCCACGCAAGCGCACCAGCCGCTCCGGCCTCGATCTTGCTGGTACCGGGGACCTGGACCCACGAGCTGCCGCTCTTGTACTGCAGCGCGAAGAGGCGTCCGGGAAGACCCGCAGTGGCGGTTCCCGATGCCTTGAAGTTGTTTCCGACTCGAGCAATTCCCAGGGCCACCGTGTCGATCAGCGGTTCACCTTCGAGATCGACCGTGGCGGGCGTGCTCTGCCAGGCGGTGATGGTCTTGCCGCTGGAGTTGATGGCACTGATCTTGATGAAGTAGACCTGACCGGACGTCACCACCTGGCCAACGCTGGACAGCGTGCCAGCAAGGCTGACGGACGGCGCGTTCAGGTCGCTCGGAGTCACCTTCGTGCAGTTGGGTTCGCAACTGCTAGACATGCCGCTGGATTCGGACCAATACACGCGGTACTGCACCGCCGTCGGCACCTTGTCCCACAGGATCGTGGCATCGGTGGCGGTGATCGACTCCGCATGAATGTTTTGCACCGTCGCGGGAATTGTCCCGGGGTCCGGTGGGTCGACAGGTCCACCGGCAAGTTTCACCTTGGTGGGACTGGATTGCCAGCTGGTGATGGTCTTGTTGCTGGAGTTGATGGCGCTGATCTTGACGTAGTAGGTCTGGCTGGGGGTCACGCTCTGCCCCTCAGCGGCGAGCGCGTCATGGAGGGTGAACGATGGATGTGCCAGATCGCCGGGAATTATCACGGTGCAGTTGGGAGCGCAGGTACCAGACATACCGGCACTCGACGTCGACCAGAAGATCCGGTATTTGACGGCACCGGAGTATGCCTTCCAGGTCAACGTCGCATCAGTGGTCGTCGGCGCGGGGGAGCTGGCCACGGCGACGCTGGAGACGGTAGCCGCCGACGCCGTCGACGATGTGAGAACGAGAGCTGGCGCCATGACCAACATCAATGCAAATGCCAACGAAAATCTACGCACGACCACTCCTGAATTGACTGAGGGTACAGTCTAGGGTTTTTGTAAACCCGCGAACTCCAAATGAAGGATATTGTCGGAAAATAGTGCCAGAGTCACGACGAATTCACCAGATGGACGTGATTCGACTCGACTTTCACCCCAGCACCTTCTGGAAGCACAGCGAGTAGGCCAGTTGTTGATACGGCCGATAGACGTCGATCGCCGTGTATCCGTGACGTTCATAGAAGCGGAGTGCGGGTCGTTGGCGATCGCCGGTGTGGAGGATGAGTCGTGGCGCTTGCAGTGTCCTGGCTTCGCGCTCGACCTCACTGAGCAGCCGGTCGGCGAGATCCCCACCGCGCCGCTCGGGGATCACGTACATCCGTTTGATCTCGAGGTCATCTCCAAGCCGCCTAAGCGCGATGTGACCGATCGCTTCCTCACCATCGCGAATCAACGCGGTGAAAACAATTGACGCCGGATCGACGTCGAGTTGGCCGTCGCGATTGCTCGCAGTCGGATCGTCGGCGTAGAGCCCGCGGACCTCGTCGGTCATCGCGTCGCGTAGGCGTACGGCATCCTCGTGATCCCATGCGACTCTCGCGATGTCACCGGTCAACCGACGACGACCTCGACCCGTTGGAACTCCTTGAGGTCGCTGTAGCCAGTCGTCGCCATGGCGCGACGCAAGGCGCCAATCAGGTTCATCGTCCCGTCAGGCACTGACGATGGGCCGAAAAGCACGGCCGCCATGTCGCCCACCGTGCCGATCTCGACACGCTCACCGCGCGGGAGCTCGGCGTGCCATGCCTCAGCTCCCCAGTGAACGCCGCGTCCGGGCGCTTCGACGGCGCGGGCGAACGGTGAGCCAATCATCACCGCATCCGCGCCGCAGGCAATGGCCTTGGCAATGTCGCCGCTTCGACCGATCGAACCGTCGGCGATGACGTGCACGTAGCGGCCTCCGGACTCGTCGAGATAGTCCCGCCGCGCCGCGGCGACATCGGCGACGGCCGATGCCATCGGCACAGCGATGCCGAGGACCTCGCGAGTCGTGTGCGCCGCTCCTCCGCCGAAGCCGACGAGCACACCCGCTGCACCGGTACGCATCAGGTGCAGCGCCGCCTGATAGGTCGCACAACCTCCGACGATCACGGGCACGTCGAGCTCGTAGATGAACTCCTTGAGGTTGAGCGGCTCAGCGCTCCCCGAGACATGCTCGGCTGAGACCGTCGTGCCGCGGATCACGAACAAGTCGACGCCGGCTTCGACGACAGCCGAGGCGAACTGCTTGGTGCGCTGCGGTGACAGCGCTCCGGCAACCGTGACACCCGAATCGCGTACCTGCTGCAGTCGGGCGCTGATCAGCTCGGCCTTGATCGGTTCGGCGTAGATCTCCTGGAGCCGCAACGTGTCGGCCGGGCCGTTCGCCAGCTCATCGAGGAGCTTCTCGGGGTCTTCGTAGCGTGTCCAGAGTCCCTCAAGGTCAAGGACGCCAAGGCCCCCGTGCTTGCCGAGCGCGATCGCTGTGTCGGGGCTCATGACCGAGTCCATCGGTGCGGCGACCAGTGGGAGGTCGAATCGGTATGCGTCGATCTGCCACGCCGTCGAGACCTCCTGCGGGTCGCGAGTCCGGCGGCTGGGCACGATCGCGATGTCGTCGAACGAATAGGCTCGCCGACCGCGCTTGGCGGTGCCGATCTCGATGTCCATGTCCATAAGCCTAGTGGCTACTGGACACCTCGTTCGATGTCATCGAGGGAGAGGTCCGACAGCATCCCGGCTGGGTTGTTCTGGCGTCGCACTAGCACGGGTTGCACGTCATCGCTCTCACGGGCGAGCGCGTACTGCGTGCCAGCCAACCCGAACCGCAGGGCACGCGACAATGAGCTGACCTTGGCATCGGACGGGCTCAGCTCGGGCGCTGCGGCCTTGAGTGCCATGGCGAGTATCGGCAGGGTCCCGCCCTGGTTGGCGAGCTTGTCGCAGAAACTTCGGACCTTGGAGTCGGTCAGTACTTTCTTGATGATCGTCTTGTAGTCATTTGGCGAGTTGGCCCGGCCGGCGTGAACAACAGGGATCTGCTTGGCCATCTCGTGCCAGTTGGCCTTGCCCGGGGACTTGTCCGCGACCGGCCGCGCCTTCTTCGCGGGCTGCTTCTTGGCTGGCTCCGTCTTGGCTGGCTCCGTCTTCGCTGCCGGCTTCTGTGTTGGCTGCTTCTGTGTTGGCCGTTTTGTTGTCGACAGTTTCCGGGGCTTCGACGACTCGGCTGCCGTGGGCGAAGTCACCTTCTTCGCCGGCGGCTTCTCAGCGGCCTTTGCGGCCGGGTCGGATGAGAACACTGCCTGCAGCCCAGTCGATGGTTGAGGTGTGAGCTTGAGCGGTACGTAATGGTCGACTTCTTGCTCGAGCACGTTGTTGACCGGGTGATTCGCGAGCGTGGCACCGACGACGTACTTGTCGAGCTCGTGCAGGCGGCGGACGAGGGGTACGAAGTCGCCATCGGCCGACACGATGATGAAGACCTCCAACTGCTCAAGATCGGCAGCTGCACGCAGACAATCGACCACGAGGACGATGTCTGCAGCATTCTTCTCGGCCTTGCTCACTGAGAACACCTGCATGGTCTGGACGCCAGCCCGCTCGACCTCGCGGCGATAGTCCTCGAGCCCGAGTGCGCTCCAGTCGGCGTATGCGCGGGCCAGCGCGATGCTTCCCGCGCCCGCCTCACGCGCCACGGCCGTCTCCAGCTGCTTGAGGATGTCAACCATCGGAACATCCGGTATCTCAAGCCTGCCGTACCCCTTGAACAAATTCTCGGCATCGATGAAGACGGCAACGTTGCGGCTGGTCACGTGTCGAGGTTAACGGTGCCGCGCGATCCGACCACCTCACCCGTCCCGAGACGCGCCAGTCAGCGGAATGAATAGTTGGGCGCCTCGGCGGTCATCTGGATGTCGTGCGGATGACTCTCCTTCAGGCCTGCGGTGGTGATGCGTACGAACTTGCCGCGCTCCTGAAGCTCTGGGATCGTGCGCGAACCGACGTAGAACATCGACTGGTGCAATCCGCCGATCAGCTGGTGGGCGACCGCCGAGAGAGGACCACGGAAGGCAACCTGGCCCTCGATTCCTTCGGGGACGATCTTGTCATCGCTTGCGACATCGGCTTGGAAGTAGCGGTCCTTGGAGTATGACTTCTTGCCCCGCGATGCCATTGCGCCCAGCGAACCCATCCCTCGGTAGCTCTTGAACTGCTTGCCGGCAACGAAGATCAGCTCGCCCGGGCTCTCCTCGCAACCCGCGAGCAAGGAGCCAACCATGACAGTGTCAGCGCCGGCAACCAAGGCCTTTGCGATGTCACCGGAGAACTGCAGGCCGCCATCAGCGATCAGCGGGATGCCAGCGGGCTTGCACGCGAGCGAAGCCTCGTACACCGCGGTGATCTGTGGGACGCCTACGCCGGCGACGACGCGGGTCGTGCAGATCGAGCCAGGCCCGACACCGACCTTGACGGCGTCGACGCCTGCATCGATCAGCGCCTGGGCACCGGCACGGGTGGCGATGTTGCCGCCGATGACCTGCACGCCGTCGAACGCACGATCGTCCTTGAGCCTGCGGACCATGTCGAGCAGGGCGCGCGCGTGGCCGTGCGCCGTGTCGACGACCAACACGTCAACGCCGGCTTCACGAAGTGCGTTGGCTCGATCCCATGAGTCGCCGAAGAAGCCGACCGCCGCGCCCACGAGAAGCCGACCATCGTCGGCCTTGCTGGCGAGGGGATATTGCTCGGACTTCACAAAGTCCTTGACCGTGATGAGCCCCGCGAGATGCCCGTCTTGGTCGATGATGGGCAGGCGCTCACGCTTGTGGGCCCGCAGGAGCGCCGATGCGTCTTCGCGGCTGATCCCCACCGGACCGGTGATCAGCGGCATCGGGGTCATGATCTCGGCGACGGTGAGGGTGCCCCATTCGGCGACGGGGGTGAACCGGAGGTCACGGTTGGTGATGATGCCGAGCAGCAAGTTGTCGACGTCGACCACCGGCAGGCCAGAGACCCGGTACTCGCCGCACAGCTCGTCAAGCTCCTCAAGGGTCGCCTTGGGGTTGATCGTGACCGGGTTGGGAATCATGCCCGTCTGCGTACGCTTCACCAGGTCGACCTGGTAGGCCTGGTCGTCGATCGACAGATTGCGGTGCAGGATGCCGATTCCGCCCTCGCGGGCCATCGCGATGGCCATCCGGGACTCGGTGACCGTGTCCATCGCACTGGAGAGCAGCGGTACACGCAGTGAGAGGTGGCGCGTCAGGCGCGATGTCGTGTCGACCTCGCTGGGGATGACATCAGTCTCGCCCGGCAGGAGGAGCACATCGTCATACGTCAGCCCGAGAGCCGCGAACTTGTCTGGGATGCCCGTCTGCTCCATGGCCCAATGGTACGGGGTGGTGAGCAGGCGCTAGGCGTCATGAGACGAGTTCTGGCACACATGCGAAGGCCCCGCTCTCGGCTCGAGAACGGGGCCTCACGGTTCAGCGGCAGCTCAGTGGTTGTGGCCGGCGTGCGCGTCCTCTGCCTGTTCGGCGGGCTTCTCGACGATCAACGTCTCGGTCGTGAGCAGCATGGCCGTGATCGACGCGGCATTGGCGAGCGCTGAGCGCGTCACCTTGACCGGGTCGAGGACACCCTGCGCGACCAGGTCGCCATACTCGCCGGTTGCGGCGTTGTAGCCCTCGCCGCTCTCGCGGACCTTGTTGACGACGACCTCGCCGGAGACGCCGCCGTTGCGGGCGATCCATTCGAGCGGTGCATCAGCACCGAGGCGCACGATGCGAACACCGATGGCCTCGTCCCCGGTCAGCCCGAGATTGTCCGACAGCACCGAGACCGCATGTACGAGCGCTGAACCACCACCAGCGACGATGCCTTCCTCGATCGCAGCACGAGTCGCCGAGACAGCGTCCTCGATGCGGTGCTTCTTTTCCTTGAGCTCGACCTCGGTGGCCGCGCCGACCTTGACGACGCAGACGCCGCCGGCCAGCTTGGCAAGGCGCTCCTGGAGCTTCTCCTTGTCCCAGTCCGAGTCCGACAGCTCGATCTCGGCCTTGATCTGGTTGACCCGGCCCTCGACCTCTGCCTTGTCGCCACCACCGTCGATGATCGTCGTCGTGTCCTTCGTGACCACGACACGACGGGCCGTGCCGAGCACCTCGAGGCCGACCTGGTCCAGCTTGAGGCCAACGTCAGGAGTGACGACCGTCGCTCCGGTGAGGGCCGCGATGTCCTGCAGCATTGCCTTGCGACGGTCACCGAACGCGGGCGCCTTGACGGCGACCGACGTGAACGTGCCACGAATCTTGTTGACGACGATCGTCGACAGCGCTTCGCCGTCGATGTCCTCAGCAATGATGAACAACGTCTTGCCGGCCGCAACGACCTTCTCCAGCAGCGGAAGGATGTCGCTTACCGAGGAGATCTTGCCCTGGTTGACCAGGATGTAGGAATCGTCGAGCACTGCTTCCATGCGCTCGGTATCGGTGACCATGTAAGGCGACAAATAGCCCTTGTCGAACTGCATGCCCTCGGTGAACTCGAGCTCGGTGCCCATGGTGTTGGACTCCTCGACCGTGATCACGCCGTCCTTGCCGACCTTGTCGAAGGCCTCGGCGATGAGCTCACCGATGTGGGCGTCACGCGACGAGACGGTGGCAACGTCGGTCATGTCCTTGATGTCGTCTACCGGACGGGCCAGCTTGTGGAGCTGCTCGACAACCGCCGTGACGGCTGCTTCGATGCCCTTCTTGAGACCCATCGGGTTGGAGCCGGCGGCGACCGCGCGGAGACCCTCGTGGACCATGGCCTGCGCCAGCACGGTCGCGGTGGTCGTACCGTCACCGGCGACGTCGTTGGTCTTGGTGGCAACTTCCTTGGCGAGCTGGGCGCCGAGGTTCTCGAACGGATCGTCGAGCTCGATCTCGCGGGCGACGGTCACACCGTCGTTGGTGATGGTGGGGGCGCCCCACTTCTTGTCGAGCACGACATAACGACCCTTGGGGCCGAGCGTGACCTTGACAGTGTTGGCGAGCTTGTCGACGCCGCGCTCAAGGGCTCGGCGGGCGTTCTCGTCAAATTCGAGGATCTTGGGCATGCGATTCGCTTCTTTCGAGAGTTGGGGGTTCGTGAGATGCCCCGGCGCCGGTGAGGGCGCCGGGGCGTCACATCACGAAACGACAGCGAGGACGTCGCGAGCGGAGAGGATGAGGTACTCATCTCCGTCGTATTTGACCTCTGTGCCGCCGTACTTGCTGAAGATGACCTTGTCGCCAACGGCGACATCGATCGGAACGCGGTTGCCGTTGTCATCGACCCGACCGGGGCCTACTGAGATGACAATGCCTTCCTGCGGCTTCTCTTTGGCGGTCTCTGGAATGACCAGACCCGACTTGGTGGTCTGCTCGGCTTCGACAGCCTGGATGACCAGGCGATCTTCGAGCGGCTTGATGGTGACCGACACGTGTCGACCTCCCCTTTCGGCGGTGGAACTCTGGACACTGGTGAGCACGCCGTCGCGGGGCTCATGCTCACCGTTGCTGGCACTCTCATAGCGAGAGCGCCAATACGAAACCTAGCACTCTCCCTATCAGAGTGCTAAGAGTGTTCGCGCTCCGCTGAACTCGCCGCACCGTGCACACGGCAGAATCCATTCATGGATCTGGTGACATTCGAGAACCTGCTCGCACCTGCAGGTCAGCTGCTGCTCGACGAAGTCGCCCAGCATGCTGGCAGCGAGAGCGATCTCGCACTCGGCACCCGTCTCCGCAAGACCTACGCACCGGCGCTCGTCGCGGCCGCAGTGACCCAGAATCACCTGCGCGGCAAGGCCGTCGCGAAGTTCGGTGACGACGCCTCTCGCATGTACTTCACGCACGACGCCCTCGAGCAGTCGACGCGTCAGCGCGTGGCGATACATCGCGCCACCCGCATCGCAGCGACGGATACCAAGGCCGTCGTCGATCTGGGCTGCGGGATCGGCGGCGACCTCATCGCCCTGGCTCGAGCGGGGCTGCGCGTACGCGGGGTCGATCTGGACCCCGTACGAGCCGCGATCGCCTTCGCCAACCTGCACGCTCTTGGCCTCGAGGGCGAAATCCTCGCCGCCGATGTGAGCTCGGTTGAGATCGGCAAGGATGAGTTGGCATTCATCGACCCAGCGCGCCGGGACGGTCGTGGGCGTACATTTTCGACAGCCGACCTGCAGCCCCGGTGGGACTGGATCAGACAGTTGCTCGCAGGCAGGGCCGTCGCCAAGATGATGCCCGGACTGGCGCACGATGCCGTGCCGCACGGAGTCGAGGCCGAATGGGTCAGCGATGGCGGCAATCTGGTGGAGGCGTGCCTGTGGGGTGCGCCGTTCGCCACAGCCACGCGACGAGCAACGGTGCTCCCGTCCGGCGTTGGACTCGTTTCGGTAGGCGAACCAGTGGCGCTCGGCGAGCCGGGCTCATATCTCTATGAGCCCGACGACGCCGTCATCCGCGCCGGCCTCGTCGGCGAGCTCGCTGCCGCGATCGGGGGCTGGCTGCTCGACTCGCGCATTGCGTATGTCAGCTCCGACCGCGCTGAGTCGACCCCGCTGGCGCGCGGGTTCCGGGTGGTCGATGAGCTGCCGTTCCGGGAGAAGCCACTCAAGGCGGCACTCCAGGTGCGCCGGATCGGGACCCTGACGATCAAGAGGCGCGGGGTGGACATCGTCCCCGAGGAGCTGATCAAACGGCTCAAGCTCAAGGGGCCCAATCCGGCGACGGTCATCATGACGCGCGTTCACGGTGACGGTCGGGCCTTCCTCGTGGAACGGATCTAGGTCATCATGCGGATCGACCTCAATGCAGACGTTGGGGAGTCCTGGCCGCGGTGGGAGTCCGGCGAAGACGTGGCGCTGCTCGAG
>CAZWZC010000010.1:0-9097 GCA_964638755.1 uncultured Aeromicrobium sp.
CGACACCGACCTCAAGGACCGCCACGTGCTGGTGGTCGAGGACATCATCGACACCGGCCTCACCTTGTCGTGGCTCATCACCAACCTCAAGTCACGTGGTCCGGCGTCGGTGGAGATCGCAACGCTGCTCCGCAAGCCCGAGGCCGTGACGATGGAGGTCGACGTGACATACGTCGGTTTCGACATTCCCAACGCCTTCGTGGTCGGCTATGGCCTCGACTATGACGAGAAGTACCGCAACCTGCGCTGCATCGGTACGCTCTCCCCCCACGTCTACTCCTGAGGCCGATTGCCGTCCACGCGGGAACCAACGATCGACTTGGCTACGTTGAATGGGTATGTCGGTTGCCGTGTACCGTCTAGATACCCACCATTTAGCAGGGAGAAGTGGACTCGTTCCACACTGTCATGAATCTGAAACGCCTCTTCAAAGGTCCATTGCCGTGGATCATTCTGATCACCGTTGTCGTGTTCGCGGTGCTCGGCTTTGCCAACTCAGCCGACGGCTTCAACGAGGTCAAGACGGCCACGATGGTGTCGTATCTCGACGACGGCAAGGTCAAGGACGTCAAATTCGTCGAAGGCGACCAGGAAATCCGGGCAACGCTCAAAGATGGCAAGAAGGTGCGGGCAACCTGGCTCGGTGACCAGGGCTACGAGCTGGTTCAGAAGGCGGACGAGGCGGTCTCTGACAAGAAGCTCTCCACGTATGACGTCGAGATCCCCAAGACCAGCCCCATTGTGAGCGTGCTGATCACCCTCGCACCGTTCGTGCTGATCTTCCTTTTCATCATGTGGATCATGAACAACGCGGCCGGTGGTGGCGGCCGGGTCATGCAGTTCGCCAAGTCCAAGGCAAAGCTGATGAACAAGGACACCCCGAAGACCACGTTCGCTGACGTCGCCGGCTGCGACGAGGCGATCGAGGAGCTTGGCGAGATCAAGGAGTTTCTCCAGGCTCCGGCGAAGTTCCAGGCCGTCGGCGCCAAGATCCCCAAGGGCGTGCTGCTGTACGGCGCGCCGGGCACCGGCAAGACGCTGCTCGCCCGGGCCGTCGCCGGCGAGGCAGGGGTGCCGTTCTACTCGATCTCCGGCTCCGACTTCGTCGAGATGTTTGTCGGCGTCGGCGCAAGCCGCGTCCGCGACCTGTTCGAGCAGGCCAAGGAAAATGCTCCCGCGATCGTGTTCATCGACGAGATCGACGCCGTGGGACGTCACCGCGGCACCGGAATGGGCGGCGGTCACGACGAGCGCGAGCAGACACTCAACCAGCTGCTGGTCGAGATGGACGGATTCGACGTACGTGGTGGGGTCATCCTGATCGCTGCGACCAACCGTCCAGACGTGCTCGACCCGGCACTGCTGCGTCCTGGTCGCTTTGACCGCCAGATCGGTGTCGAGGCCCCCGATCTCAAGGGACGCACCCAGATCCTCAAGGTGCACGCGCGTGGAAAGCCGATCGGACCAGAGGTCGACCTAGAAGCTGTCGGTCGTCGTACGCCGGGATTCAGCGGCGCCGACCTCGCCAACGTTCTCAACGAGGCCGCACTGCTGACGGCCCGCAACGGTGACAAGACGATCGACAACCTGGCACTCGACGAGGCGATTGACCGCGTGATCTCAGGTCCGCAGAAGCGCAGTCGACTGATGAACGAAAAGGAGCGCCGCATCACGGCCTATCACGAAGGTGGCCACGCGCTCGTCGCTGCGGCGCTCCCGCAGAGCGACCCGGTGCACAAGATCACGATCCTTCCCCGCGGCCGTGCCCTCGGCTACACGATGGTGCTACCCGACGAGGACAAGTACTCCCAGACGCGTGCCGAGCTGCTCGACAAGCTCGCCTACATGATGGGTGGACGAGCAGCAGAGGAGCTCGTGTTCCACGACCCGACCACCGGCGCCGGCAACGACATCGAGAAGGCCACCGGCCTTGCCCGCGCGATGGTCACCCAGTACGGCATGACGGAGCGGCTCGGCGCTGTGCGTCTCGGCGAGAACGAAGGGCAACCGTTCCTGGGCCGCGACATCGGCCATGCCCGCAACTATTCGGAGTCGGTCGCAGCCATCGTCGACGAGGAGATCAACAAGCTGATCACGTTCGCCCATCAGGAGGCGTTCGACATCCTCAGCGAGAACCGCGACGTCCTCGACGAACTTGTCATGCAGCTGATGGAGCGCGAAACCCTCGACAAGGCCGAGGTCGCTGAGATCTTCAAGCCGCTTCGTCGTCGCAACATCCGTCCGCCGTGGACGGGGTCGAAGACTCGTGTTCCGTCGAAGGTCCCGCCGGTCGAGGGTGCACCCCGACCCAGCACGAACGGCTACGCGCCCGAGGTTGGCGTCGTCATCGGCCCCGACACCGGACCGGATGCGCCGTCGCCCGATGCGCCGGAAACCGCGTGACGGTCGACCTGCCACGCGCCGAGGCGGCCGTACGTGAGCTTCTCATCGCTGTGGGCGAAGATCCTGAGCGTGACGGACTCAGGGATACCCCTGCCCGGGTCGCTCGCTCGTACGTTGAGCTGCTCGCCGGTATCGACCAGACCCCTGAGGATGTGCTGACCGCAGTCTTCGAGGTTGGTCACGACGAGCTTGTCCTGGTCAAGGACATCGAGATGTGGTCGATGTGCGAGCACCACCTCGTACCGTTCTTCGGGGTGGCCCATGTCGGTTACATCCCGACCGAGGGGGGTCGCGTCACCGGCTTGTCCAAGCTGGCCCGCCTGGTTGATGTCTTCGCCCGCCGACCCCAGGTGCAGGAACGTCTGACGACTGACATCGCCGACGCCCTGGTGGAGCACCTCCAGCCCCGCGGCGTGATCGTCGTGATTGAGGCCGAACACCTGTGCATGGCGATGCGCGGCGTGCGCAAGGGTGGAGCAAAGACCGTCACCAGCGCCGTACGCGGTCAGCTGCGCGACCCGGCAACCCGAGCCGAGGCCATGGGCCTCATCACCTCGAGCTAGGCATGTTGCCCGGGCTGGCAGTCGACCGCTGCCTCGTCATGGGGGTGGTCAACGTGACTCCCGACTCGTTCTCCGATGGAGGGAAATGGCTGGATCCGGCATCCGCGATCCGGCATGGCATCGAGCTTGCCGAGCTGGGCGCCGATCTCGTCGACGTCGGTGGTGAGTCGACCAGACCGGGCGCGATCCGCATCGACGCCGACGAGGAGCTGCGCCGGGTCGTCCCCGTCATCGAGGGGCTGGTCGCCGAGGGCATCACCGTCTCGGTCGACACGATGCGTGCCGCCGTCGCAGATCGGGCACTGGGAGCGGGTGCCGCGATCCTCAACGACGTCTCCGGTGGTCGCGCAGACCCCGCGATGGTCGGCGTCGCTGCGAAGGCAGCGTGCCCGCTGGTGCTGATGCACTGGCGCCAGCACTCGGTCGTCATGCAGGACAAGAACCACACGACGTACGACGACCTGATCGCCGACATCATCAGCGAGCTGATGGAACAGGTCGACGTTGCACTTGCTGCGGGCGTGGACCGCAACCACATCATCATCGATCCCGGGCTTGGGTTCTCCAAGACAGGTGACCAGAATTGGACCGTGCTCGCACACCTCGACGCCTTCACCGAGCTCGGCTACCCGGTGCTGGTTGCCGCCAGCCGCAAGCGGTTCCTCGGCGAGCTTCTCGCAGAAGGTGATGAGCTGGGGCCGACCGATCGACGTGAGGACGCCACGACGGCGATCACCGCGATGGCTGCCCAAGCTGGGGTGTGGGGGGTACGGGTTCACCAGTCTGCAGCGTCAGCTGACGCCGTACGCGTCGTGGCTCGCATACGGGGAGACCTTCACCGGAGGCAGGATGTCGCCCACCAGTATCTTGAGGTGACCGAGCGGGGCACCCAAGAATCGGAGAGCACATGACGATTCCTGAGGGTCTGGACCGCATCGAGCTGCGGGGCATCAGTGCTCACGGTCATCACGGATTGTTCGACTTCGAACGCGAGAACGGGCAGCTCTTCATCGTGGATGTGACTCTCGGGCTCGACCTCGAGCCCGCTGCGCGAGACGGCGACCTGACCAAGTCGGTCCACTATGGCGAGCTTGCCCAGGCGGTGCACGACGCAATCGTCACCGACCCGGTCGACCTCATCGAGACACTGGCTCTGCGCATCGCGGACATGTGCCTCTCCGAGGCGTCGGTGCAATGGGTTAGCGTGACGGTGCACAAACCCGAAGCGCCCATCGCGGTGACGTTCACCGACGTCGCCGTCACGATCGAGCGGAGCAGACTGTGACTGAATCACCCACCCCTTACGTTCTCGACGCAGACACGATGACCGGCGGCATGCGGCCCATCCGTCAGGCTGTGCTGGCGTTCGGGTCAAACTTGGGTGATCGCCACGGCCGTCTGCAGGGCGGCGTCTCGGCCCTCGAGGACACCCCCGAGGTCACAGTTGTGGCCATCTCGTCGGTCTATGAGACCGAGTCCGTCGGCGGTCCCGCCGATGCTGGCAAGTTCCTCAACGCTGTCGTCCTGATCGACACGACTCTCACCGTTCACACACTGCTGGATCGCGCCTTGGCAATCGAGGATGCCTTTGGGCGCCAGCGGTCCGAGCCCAATGCGCCGCGCACCCTCGACGTCGACCTGATCGTGGTCGGCAACCGCATCGCCGACGACGATCAGCTGACCCTTCCGCACCCCCGAGCGCACGAGCGCGGCTTTGTTCTCGTGCCGTGGCTCGAGATCGACCCGGAGGGTGAGATCCCGGGCGAGGGTTTCGTGGCAGACCTGATCAGCGGCGTCGACACCGCTGGCGTCACCAAGCGCGAGGACCTCGAGATCATCTTGTGAGCCGATAGAGCCGGCCCATGAACAAGTCCAAGCGAACCTCTGCGCTCCTGATTGCGTCGCTCGTCGGCCTTGGGCTGGTCCTCGGCCGACTGGTGCCCGAGCTGATCCTTCGCGCCGACAGAAATGTCCCCATTGTCGGCTGGGGTGCTGCGTTGACTCTGCTGCTCGGCGCCGGCATTCTCGGCGCGATCGCATGGAGCACGTTTCAGAGCCTGCACAAGGAGAACCAGCGCATGACCTCAGATCACGGTGTCACGATGCTCGCGCTCGCAAAGGCGAGTGCCTGTGTTGCTGCGCTGTTCGCGGGCGGCTACGGCGGGTATGCCGTTGCATATCTCGATTCTTTTGCGTCTCCGCTGGGCAAAGAGCGGGTGATCCACGGTGGCTCTGCTGCGATTGCCGGCCTGCTGATGATGATTGCTGCGCTACTGCTCGAGCGGTCGCTGCGACTTCCCGGCGATGACGATGAGTCAGAAGGCAAGACCGTACCCGGTGCCACCCCCGCCTAACCCGGGTTCTACGTCAGCAGGGCTTCGCGCAGGGTGGCGAGCCCGACACTGCCGACGCTGAGCGCCCGTCGGTGGAACTCCTTGAGATCGGTCCCATTGGCAGCAACCCATTCTTCGCGGAGCTGCTCCCAGATGCGTTGGCCGACCTTGTACGACGGCGCCTGCCCCGGCCAGCCGAGATAGCGGTTGACCTCGAACCGGACGAACGGCTCGTTCATGTTGACGTGCTGCGCCATGAAGTCGAACGCGTCATCGCCGGTCCAGGTACCTGTTCCATCGGGCTTTGGCTTGCCGAGGTGCACGCCGATGTCGACCACCACTCGGGCCGCGCGCATGCGTTGGCCGTCGAGCATGCCGAGTCGGTCGGCCGGATCATCGAGATAGCCCAGCTCGGCCATGAGCCGCTCGGCGTACAAGGCCCAGCCCTCGCCATGGCCGGAGGTCCAGTTCATCCGGCGCCACGAGTTGAGCTCCGCGCTGTTGTAGATCGCGAGCCCGCACTGGAGGTGATGGCCGGGGACGCCTTCGTGATAGACCGTCGTCAACTCGCGCCAGGTGTCGAACTCGGTGACTCCGTCCGGGACGCTCCACCACATGCGGCCGGCGCGCTCGAAGTCTTCGCTCGGCGGCGTGTAGTAGATGCCGCCCTCATTGGTGGGCGCGATCATGCATTCGAGGCGGCGCATCGGCTCAGGGATGTCGAAGTGCGTGCGACCCAGCTCGACGATCGCTCGGTCGCTCACCTCCTGCATCCACGTCCGGAGCGCACCGGTTCCTTGAAGCTTGCGAAGGGGATCAGTCTCGAGATGCACGATCGCCTCGCTGACAGTTGCGCCGGGTTTGATCTGGTCTGCGATCTGTTCCTGCTCGGCCACCATTCGGGCCAGCTCCTCAAGGCCCCATTCGTACGTCTCGTCGAGGTCGATCTCCGCGCCGACGAAATAGCGTGACGCAAGTGCGTAGTGCTCGCGGCCGACGCCGTCGGCCTGCGGCGAGTGTGGTGCAAGCTCATGGTCGAGGAAATCCACCATCGTCGCGTAGGCCTCGGTCGCCGCCGTGGCGCTCGACTCCAGATCACCGGCGAGTGACGCCGGCGCGTCGGGTCGCGCTGCGAGCGACCGGAAGAAGCTGTCGGCACCGGCCTGCTTGGCCGCCTGTGACGACACCTCGCGCACCTGACGGATCGCAGGAGTGTTGCCCGCCGAGATGCCGGCGCGCAGGGAGTCGAGATAGCCGGCCATTGCTGCTGGGATGTTGCGCATCCGCTTGGCGATGTGCGCCCAGTCGTCGATGGTCTCGGTCGACATCAGGTCAAAGATGTCGCGAAGGTCCTGCCCCGGTGACGCAATGACATTGAGGTCGCGCTGCCAGAAGCCGGCGTCGTGCATGTCAATGTCGAGACTAAGAGTACGGATCAGCTCGGCCTGGGTGATGGTGTCCACCGAGTCAACCGCTCGGGCATCCCGGACTCGCGCGAGCATCGCTCGAGCGGCGGCTGCGGACGCAGCGTGGCCGTCGGGCGAGCGATCGGCATAGTCCGATTCTCGGCCAGGTCTTCCAAGGTGGATGTGCAGCTCGGGTTCAAGCTCGAGCATGGTGTCGAGCCACTCCTCGGCGAGCGTGTCGAGAGCGGTCGGGGTGCGTTCATCAGCCATAACCCGACCCTACGATGAGTCTCTAGTTTCCCAGGAGGACCTCGGAATCTGTCACTCCACCCTTGTTGCAACAGGGGAGGAGTGACAGATTCCGGGGATATGCTGGGAAACGTGGGACTGACCTATTTGTCGATGTCGCCCACGACGAAGAACATCGATCCCAGAATGGCGACGAGATCGGCGACGACACAGCCCTGTACGATCTCGGGCAGCACGGCGACATTGTTGAACGACGCCGTTCGCAGCTTCAGGCGCCACGGAGTCTTCTCGCCGCGCGACACGAGGTAGTAACCATTGAGGCCGAGCGGGTTCTCAGTCCACACGTAGGTCGAACCCTCGGGCGCCTTCAGAATCTTGGGCAGTCGTACGTTCACCGGCCCGGGTTCGAGCTCGGCCAACCGGGCCAGGCAGTCGTCGGCGAGGTCAAGAGCGATCTTGGTCTGGTCGAGCAGGACGTTGAATCTGGCGTAGCAGTCGCCCTCAGTACGGACTGGTACTCGCAAGCTGTCCTGCAGTTCGCCGTATGCGAGGTAGGGCTCGTCTCGGCGCAGGTCGAAGTCGAGGCCAGATGCCCGTGCGATCGGGCCCGACACGCCATAGGCCTCGACCAGCGCGGTGGGCAGCACGCCGACCCCGACCGTACGTGCGCGGAAGATCTCGTTGCCGAACACCAGATCCTCGATCTGCTGCAATCGGGTGCGCACGGTCGAGATCGCCGTTGATGCCCGACCGGTCCAGCCTGCCGGAATGTCCTCCTTGAGCCCGCCGACACGATTGAACATGTAGTGCATGCGCCCGCCGGAGACCTCCTCCATGACCTCCTGGATCGTCTCACGCTCACGGAATGCGTAGAAGATCGGAGTGATGCCGCCAAGCTCCAAGGGATATGACCCCAGGAACATCAGGTGGTTGAGCACCCGATTGAGCTCAGCGAGCAGCGTCCGGATCCAGGTCGCGCGTTCAGGCACCTCCATGCCCAGCATGTCCTCGACGGCGAGCACGACGCCCAGCTCTGATGAGAACGCGCTGAGCCAGTCGTGGCGGTTGGCCAGCACGATGATCTGGCGGTAGTCGCGGACCTCAAAGAGCTTTTCAACCCCCCTGTGCATGTAGCCGATGATCGGCTCACAAGCCATCACGCGTTCTCCGTCGAGCGTGAGCCGAAGCCGAAGGACGCCGTGTGTGGCCGGGTGTTGCGGCCCGATGTTCAGCACCATGTCGGTCGTGGCGAACCCTGTGCCGACGCTCGCGGTGACCTCGGTCATGAGCTCATCCTTCCATGAACTCTCGTGTCCGAGCTCGCCCACGTGTAGTCCCCCCACCCGCCTCGTGCCAGGAGTTCCGCGGCTTGAGTCGCACGGCTAAGTGCGCGTACGTACGCGGCTGGATCTGTGCTCGCAAGGCTCTGGGGTGGTCGGGTTGCGTCGACACCCAGCGCGACGAGAGCGTCGCGCTGGGACATGAGTGTGGCGTCGACTCCTGAAGTGGCCGAATCGATCGCGACATGTGCGGTGACATCGCGTTTCCCGTCAGGAATCACGTCAACCTCGCGACCGCCTGCGTAGGAGCGCAACGAGCCATGGAACGGGCGGCGTTCGCGCGTGTGCACGTAGTCGATGGCCAACGCAACGCCGTGCACGCGCGACACCGCATCGGTCCAGGCGGCGTCGCGGGCGTCGCCCACCTCGGCTCGTTGCCCTGGTGTGTCCACGGGCCACCATGCGTCCAACCAGGCGGACGTGTACGGCTGGCCGAGCGACTCCTCACCCGTCTCTGCTTCGACTTCGACGATGCGTATGACTCCGTCATCGTCGACCTCGACAACGTCGCATGGGATGTTGTCGAGCCACTCGTGCGCGATCAGCAAACCCTCGAAACGATCCGGGATTGCCGACGCCCAGCCGATGCTCGGGTCGAGGCCGGCGGGTCGGCTGGCCAGCTCGACGCCGTGGAGGTTCAGGGATGGATCGAGCTCATAAAGCGAGGAGAGCAGCTCACCGGCTCCCGCGCCGACATCGACCACGTCGCGTAGACCCTCTCGGCGGAGCAGAACGAGGATCGCCTCGGCGAACAGCGGGTTGGAGTTGACCGAGGTGCTGAAGTGCGAGGCGGGCGCGCTGCT
>CAZWZC010000010.1:9107-29389 GCA_964638755.1 uncultured Aeromicrobium sp.
TCCTTCGGCGCCGTACAACGCTTCCTGCCAGGCCTCGCGCCAGGGCGCCCTCATCTGGCGGGACGTCTCAGTTCAGCGCCGGGGGGTGGATCGTGGGCGGACATCGTTAAGCATCCTAGGCCGCGAGTGCTCCCTTCGCCGTTGATCGTATGCTCGCCTGCGGAGGTCACATGATCGGTCTACTTGTCGGCGCCGCGCTCGGCCTGGCGTCTGTGTTTCTGGTGCGCCGCCTCGGCGGCGAAGCATCACTGTTTGCATTCGCGCTCCTGGTCCTGCCGATCGTCTACGTGTTCTTCGCGCTGGCCGACGATTCTGGAGCCAATGCGGCCAAGGAGCTGCTGGCGGGCCTGCCTTGGATCCTCGGCGGCATTGTGCTGCTGGGATACCGCGTCCCCCGCGCAGCGGCGCTCGTCGGTGCCTTGTGGCTCTTGCACGGGGTCTACGACGTGACACACGACGTGCTGTTCATGAATCCGGGTGTGCCTGACTGGTACCCGCTCGCCTGCCTCGGAACGGATGTTGTCATCGGCGGCTATCTCCTGCTGCTCGCCTACCGAGAGAGTCGCCCAGCAGCCGTGTGATCGACGGCATAGGGACGAAACGCTGCGTGGGGATGCGCTCGGAGATAGACTGGGAATGTCAATTTGTCTGGTACCCACCGTGGACTGGAACGAAAGGCACATCGCATGACGCGTCCCACATTGGGCGTGATCGGAGCCGGCAGAGTCGGCGCCGTTCTCGCTTCACGCTTCCGCACCGCCGGATACCCGGTCACGGGTGCCACCGGTCGTTCGGACGCATCCTTGCTCCGCATCGGCACCTTGTTGCCCGGTGTTGACGTCCTCACGCCTGCGGAGGTCGCCGCGTCCAGCGACATCGTCCTGATTGCGGTACCCGACGACCGCCTGATCGCCGTCGCGGAGGAGCTGGCGGCTTCCGGTGCTGTTCGTACCGGTCAGGTCGTCCTGCACACCAGTGGCCGCCACGGCACCGATGCCTTGGCGTCCCTGACCCGTCTCGGTGCTCGCGCCATCGCGTTCCACCCGGCGATGACCTTCACCGGTACGCCGATCGACCTGGAGCGCACGTGCGTCATCGGTCTGACCGCCGCTGAGACAGATCGCCCGTTTGCCGAGGAGCTCGTTGCCGCTCTGGGTGGCACCCCGATGTGGGTCGCCGAGACTGACCGGGCGCTCTATCACGCAGCACTCGCACATGGCGCCAATCACCTGGGCACGCTGGTCGCCCAGTCCATGGATCTGTTGCGCCAAGCTGGTGCGTCTGATCCGGCCGCAGTCCTCCGCCCGCTGTTGTCGGCATCGCTTGAGAACGTGCTGGCGTATGGTGATGCGGCCCTCACCGGCCCTGTCGTGCGCGGCGACATCACCACGATCCGCGCGCACATCGACGCACTCGCAGCTGCCGGTGTCGACGATGCAACAGTCGACGCCTATCTCGAGCTGGCCCGGGCGACCGCCAGTCGCGCCGAGAGCGATCACCGCATCGCACCCAAGACCGCGAGCACCATCCGTCAGGTCCTCGACGAAGCGGATTGGGACACCATGGCCCAGATCGCGGCAGGCATCTGATCATGTCTGACATCACGATCGCGCGGACCCGCGCCGAGTTCGCCGCTGCCGCCGGCCGAGCGACAGTCGCCTTCGTGCCCACGATGGGTGCGCTGCACGACGGTCACGTCCAGCTCCTCAAGCACGCGCGGCCGCTCGGCGAAGTGCTCGTCGCTTCGATCTTCGTCAACCCGACCCAGTTCGCTCCGGGCGAGGACTTCGAGGACTACCCGCGTACGTTCGTTGCCGATCTTGAGCGCTGCGCCGAAGCCGGGGTCGACATCGTCTTCGCGCCGTCTGTCGAGACGATGTACCCCTCCGGCGCAGATGCCACCATCACGGTCGACCCGGGTCCGCTCGGCTCGATCCTTGAAGGAGCCGAGCGGCCAACGCACTTCCGCGGCGTGCTGACCGTCGTCGCCAAGTTGTTTGGCCTGGTGCGACCCGACGTCGCCGTGCTCGGTGAGAAGGACTATCAACAGCTCACGCTGATCCGTCAGATGGCACGTGAGCTGGCCTTCGGTGTCGAGATTGTCGGTTGCCCGACCGTACGCGAGGCCGACGGCCTCGCCATGAGCTCACGCAACCGCTACCTCGCGGGCGACGAACGTACGCGCGCTGCGGCGATCTCGGCTGCCCTGCGGGCGGGCGTTGCCGCCGGACCAGACGGCGCGGAGGCTGTGCTCAACGCCGCGCAGTCGGTACTTGATGACGCCGCCATCACCCCCGACTACCTCGTACTCACCAACCCTCAGCTCGGAGATCCCGAGCTCGGCCAGGAGGCTCGCCTGCTCGTCGCCGCCCGCGTCGGCAAGCCGCGCCTGCTCGACAACACCGCATTGACCATTGGCGCACAGAAGCCAGGGAGCTGACCATGCTGCGAACCATGATGACCTCGAAGATCCACAGGGCGACAGTGACGCAGGCTGACCTGCACTACGTCGGGTCGGTCACGGTCGACCAAGACCTGCTCGACGCCGCCAACCTGCTGCCGGGAGAGATGGTGCACATCGTCGACATCGACAACGGTGCACGCCTGGTGACATACACGATCGCCGGCGAGCGCGGCAGCGGCGTGATCGGCATCAACGGTGCCGCGGCGCGGCTCGTCCACGAGGGCGATCTGGTCATCCTCATCGCCTACGGCCAGATGGGCGACGCCGAGGCTCGCGAGTTCGAGCCGAGCGTCGTTTTCGTCGACGCAGGCAACAAGATCATCGGTACGGGCAGCGATCCGGCTGAGGCGCTGCCGGGCACAGGCCTCACCCGAGGCGACGTCGTGGACAACCCGCTGCTCGCCATGGTCTAGTCATGTCTCTCTTGTGCCTTGACGTCAGCAACAGCCACACGACGATCGGTGCGTTCGACGGCGACAGGCTGATCGCTCACTGGCAGGTGTCGTCAGACGAGCGGCGTACGGCAGATGAGTGGCAGCTGCTGATCGCAGGTCTGGTCACGCAGAGCGACATCAAACGCATCGAGGCCGTCAGCATGTGCTGCACCGTCCCGTCGATCCTGGTCGAGCTTCGCGGGCTGCAGGATCGCCACTACGCCGACACGCCTGTCGCGATCGTCGGCCCGGGCGTCAAGACCGGCGTGCCCATCCACACCGACAACCCGCGCGAAGTCGGTGCCGACCGCATCGTCAACGCGCTGGCGGCGGCCGAGCTGTATGGCGGCCCAGCGATTGTCGTGGACCTCAACGGAACTGCGACGATCTTCGACGTCGTCGACGATTCCAACCGCTACATCGGTGGCGCCATCGCGCCGGGTGTCGAGCTTGCGCAAGAAGGACTGGCTCGCAGAGGAGCCCAGCTGCGCAGCGTTGAGCTCGCGCTGCCACGTGATGTCATCGGCAAGAACACCGTCGAGGCGATTCAGTCCGGGCTGGTGTTCGGCTTTGCCGGCCTCGTCGACGGCATGGTCGATCGCATCATCGACTCCCTCGGCGCCGATCCGGACCACGTGACAGTCGTCGCGACGGGCTCATACCCTGAGGCCGTTCTTGACCAGTGCGGCACGATCACGACGCGTGACCCGTGGCTCACCCTGACAGGCTTGCGCCTCATCCACGAAAGGAATCAGTGAAGCGGGCCGATAGGCTTGCTCCTCGTGAGCGACGCGACCCCCACACCTGCGGCTGAGGACGACCTCCCCGAGCAGATGCTGGTGCGCCGCACCAAGCGCAAGCAGCTTCTCGACGCCGGCGAGGACCCCTACCCTGTTGTTGTCGATCGCACCCACACGCTCAGGCAAGTCGTCAGCGCGTATGACGCCGAGGCGCTCGGCGCCGACGTGCAGACCGGTGACATCGCGTCCATCGCAGGTCGGGTCATCTTCCTGCGCAACACCGGCAAGCTCTGCTTCGTACGCCTGCGCGAGGGCGACGGCACCGAGCTGCAGGCGATGCTGTCGCTCGATCTCGTTGGCGACGAGCGCCTGGCTGCGTTCAAGGCGCTCGTCGACATCGGCGATCACCTAGCGGTGACCGGTGAGATCATCACGAGTCGCCGCGGCGAGCTCTCCGTGCAGGCGACGGCCTGGCAGCTCGCGGCCAAGACGATGCGCCCGTTGCCCAACGAGCACAATCCGCTCTCGGACGAGGCTCGTAGTCGGATGCGATATGTCGATTTGATTGTCCGGCCCGAAGCCCGTGAGAACGTTCGGGTCAAGGCCAAGGTGCTCCAGTCGCTGCGCGCCACGCTGGACGGCCGGGATTTCATCGAGGTCGAGACTCCAGTGCTCCAGCACACGAACGGTGGTGCCGCCGCCCGTCCCTTCGCGACGCACACCAATGCCTTCGACGAAGACATGCTGCTTCGCATCGCGATCGAGCTGCATCTCAAGCGCGCGCTGGTTGGCGGCGTCGACCGCGTCTATGAGATCGGAAAGACGTTCCGCAACGAAGGCGTCGACAACACGCACAACCCCGAGTTCATGATGCTCGAGGCATATGAGTCGTACGGCTCCTACGACAGCATGGCCGAGCTGACCCGAGATCTCGTGGTCAACGCTGCTCGTGCCGTCGGACGCACGGTCGTGCCCGGTCGCGACGGCTCGGAGATCGACCTCGAGGCGCCATGGCGGCGTGCGTCGATCCACGAGCTTGTCTCCGAAGCAACTGGCACGGTCATCGACAACGACACGTCTGAAGGCGATCTCAGGGCCTTGGCCACCAAGCACGACGTCGCACTGCAGGACCGCCGGGGCACGGGTGAGATCGTGCTCGAGCTTTTTGAGAAGCTCGTCGAGCACACCCTGATCCAGCCGACGTTCGTCTGCGACTACCCCGAGGCCGTGCGCCCGCTCGCCAAGAAGCACCGCACCAAGCCGGGCCTCGTCGAGGCGTGGGACTTGGTCATCAATGGAGTCGAGCTGGCACCGGCATACTCTGAGCTCAACGACCCGGTGATCCAGCGCGAGCGGCTCGAGGAGCAGTCACGTCTCGCCGCGGCCGGTGACCCCGAGGCCATGGACATCGACGAGGACTTCCTGCGCGCGCTCGAGTTCGGCATGCCACCAGCCGGAGGCATGGGACTCGGTGTCGACCGTCTGGTGATGCTGCTGCTCGGGATCGGCATCCGCGAGGCGATTCTCTTTCCTCTCTCCAGAGCTGAGGCATAGGCAGTGTGCGCTGAGCAGGGCTGAATGGTTGCATTCCGCCCACAGCGAACGCCGGAACACCGGCCTCGCAGTGAAGGTTGAGTTACACATATGGACATTCGGCTCGCCGTTTCCCATACCCGACTAAACTGAACTGATAGTCCAGCAGAGGGGGACGCAATGTTCGAGAGATTCACTGACCGTGCACGTCGCGTGGTCGTGCTTGCCCAAGAAGAGGCACGCATGCTCAGCCACAACTACATCGGCACCGAGCACATCCTCCTCGGCCTGATCCACGAGGGCGAGGGCGTAGCCGCCAAGGCTCTCGAAAGCCTCGACATCTCGCTGGAGGCCGTACGCGGCCAGGTCGAAGACATCATCGGCCAGGGCCAGCAGGCTCCCAGCGGTCACATCCCTTTCACCCCCCGCGCCAAGAAGGTCCTTGAGCTGAGCCTCCGCGAGGCCCTGCAGCTCGGCCACAACTACATCGGCACCGAGCACATCCTGCTCGGCCTGATCCGCGAGGGCGAGGGCGTCGCCGCGCAGGTGCTGGTCAAGCTCGGCGCTGACCTCAATCGTGTGCGCCAGCAGGTCATTCAGCTCGTCTCCGGCTTCCAGGGCAAGGAGGCCGAGCAGTCGGGCGGCCAGTCTGAGAGCGCTCCGAGCACGTCCGCAGTCCTCGACCAGTTTGGTCGCAACCTGACGCAGGCTGCTCGCGAGGGCAAGCTCGATCCGGTCATCGGTCGTGACGACGAGGCGGAGCGCGTCATGCAGACACTCTCGCGCCGCACCAAGAACAACCCCGTGCTCGTCGGCGAGCCCGGCGTCGGCAAGACCGCAGTCGTCGAGAGCCTCGCCCAGGACATCGTCCGCGGCGACGTCCCCGAGACCCTGCGCGACAAGCAGATCTACACGCTCGACCTCGGCGCACTCGTCGCCGGCTCGCGCTACCGCGGTGACTTCGAAGAACGCCTCAAGAAGGTCCTCAAAGAGATCCGCACTCGCGGCGACATCATCTTGTTCATCGATGAGATCCACACTCTCGTCGGTGCCGGTGCTGCCGAAGGTGCGATCGACGCAGCGAGCATTCTCAAGCCCATGCTGGCCCGTGGTGAGCTGCAGACCATCGGTGCCACGACGCTTGATGAGTACCGCAAGCATTTCGAGAAGGACGCCGCACTCAACCGCCGCTTCCAGCCGATCCTCGTCGAGGAGCCCTCGGTCGCTGACACCGTCGAGATCCTCAAGGGTTTGCGTGATCGCTATGAAGCGCACCACCGTGTCTCCATCACCGACGATGCGCTCGTGGCCGCTGCGACGATGGGTGACCGCTACGTCTCCGACCGCTTCCTGCCTGACAAGGCGATCGACCTCATCGATGAGGCGGGTGCCCGGCTGCGCATCCGTCGTATGGCAACTCCACCAGAGCTGCGCGAGTTCGACGACAAGATCACCGACGTACGCCGTCGCAAGGAAGGCGCGATCGACGCACAGGACTTCGAGGCAGCCGCCTCGCTGCGCGACGAGGAGAAGAAGCTCATCACCGCCAAGGGTGAGCGCGAGAAGCAGTGGAAGTCCGGTGACCTCGACACCGTCGCAGTCGTCGACGAGCACCTGATCGCCGAAGTCCTCGCCAAGGCGACTGGAATCCCGGTCGGCCAGCTCAGTGAAGCCGAGTCGAGCCGCCTGCTCCACATGGAGGAAGAGCTTGCCAAACGGGTCATCGGGCAAGAGGAGGCCGTCAAGGCGTTGTCGCGGGCGATCCGTCGTACGCGGGCTGGGCTCAAGGACCCCAAGCGTCCCGGTGGATCGTTCATCTTCGCCGGGCCCTCAGGCGTCGGCAAGACGTGGCTTTCCAAGGCGCTCGCCAACTTCCTGTTCGGTGACGAAGACTCACTCATCCAGCTTGACATGTCCGAATACAGCGAGAAGCACACGGTTTCGCGGCTCTTCGGATCACCTCCCGGCTACGTCGGTTACGAAGAGGGTGGCCAGCTGACCGAGAAGGTTCGCCGCAAGCCGTTCTCCGTCGTGCTGTTCGACGAGATCGAGAAGGCCCACCCCGACATCTTCAACTCGCTGTTGCAGATCCTCGAAGAGGGCCACCTCACCGATGGTCAGGGTCGGGTCGTCAACTTCAAGAACACGGTCGTCATCATGACCACCAACCTCGGCGCGCGTGAGATCTCCAAGGGCGTCAACCTCGGCTTCAGCCAGGCTGGCGACGTTGCGGGTTCCTACAACAAGATGAAGGAACGCGTATCGATTGAGCTCAAGCAGCACTTCCGTCCTGAGTTCCTCAACCGTGTCGATGAGATCATCGTCTTCCCGCCGCTGACGCAGGAAGAGATCCTAAAGATGGTCGACATGATGATCGACTCGCTGGAGAAGCGTATGGCGGAGAAGGACATGAGCATTGAGCTCACGACCGAGGCGAAGGTGCTGTTGTCAACGCGTGGCTTTGACCCCGTGCTCGGAGCGCGACCCCTGCGTCGTACTGTGCAGCGCGAGATCGAGGACGTCATGGCTGAGAAGCTCCTCTACGGCGATCTGCGCGCTGGTCAGCTTGTCCTCGTCGGCGTCGAAGGCGAAGGCGCAGAAGCGGTGTTCACGTTCGAGGGTCGCGCCAAGGCCGAGCTCGAGCTCGAGGAAGTCACGACACCGCCAGCCGTCGAAGCCGCAGCCGAGTAGTTCTTGCGCGACTGCTAGCTGGGCAGCGCGTACGAGTCCTTGCCAAGTGGTTCGACGAGACCGTCGGCGACGAGTCCGTCCAGCGCGCGTTCGCGCTGCATCGCGTCGGGCCAGACCAAGTCGAGCTGCACCTTGGGCACAGGTACGGGCGAGTCCCGCAGCACGGCCATGAGTCTGCCGCGGCACTGGCGATCCGTACCGTTCCACGCCTGACCTCGGCGAGCTGGACCGTCGTAGGCGGGATAGCCGGCGGCACGCCATCGACACAGGTCGGCGACTGGGCACTCAGCGCACAGCGGCACACGGGCGGTGCAGATGAGCGCACCAAGCTCCATCGTCGCCGCCGCCCAACGGTGCGCGTGGTGCTCGGGCATCAGCGAGGCCGCGAGCTCGCGCTCGGTCACGGTGAGTGATGGTGCTGGGAACTGCTCGGCGGAGACGATGCGTGCAAACACCCGACGGACGTTTGTGTCGAGGACAAGGTGGCGCTGACCAAACGCGAACGAGGCAACTGCCGCAGCCGTGTACTCGCCGACTCCGGGCAGTGCCAGCAAGTCGTCGATCCCGTTGGGCACCTCTCCGCCGTGATCGACGACGATGGCTGTCGCGGCGGCATGCAGCCGCAGCGCGCGACGGGGATAGCCCAGGCGTCCCCAGGCCCGTACGGCTTCACCCGTGCTTGAGTTCGCCAACGCAGCAGGGGTCGGCCATCGATCGATCCACGCCTCGTACACCGGCAGCACTCTGACAACCGGTGTCTGCTGGAGCATGAACTCCGAGACCAAGACCGCCCATGGTGATGCGTTGTCACGCCACGGCAGATCACGCGCCTCGCGTTCGAACCATTCGGTGATGTTGGCGTGGAGCTTCCCGGTGTCGGCGATCATGGCGAGTCGATCCTCGCACGAGGGCTTTGCAGATTAACCTCGAGGCGTGAGCCAGCGCCGGTTGCCTGCGGAGATCTACTGGCGTCGTCGGCTGCTGGTGCTCGCTGTGGTCATCGCTCTGATCTGGGTGGGCACCCAGGTCTTCGGCGGCGGAGGCGACCCGGAGGCCAAGCCAGAAGCGACGGTCACTCCGACGGTGACGGCGACTCCCGAGCCGGCGCCGACCGAGGGCCCGTTGTCGGTCACGCTGGTCAGCTCCACGAAGTCGTGTGATCCCGAGAAGATCCGTATCACTCCGACGGTGAAGTCGGGTCAGTTGACCAAGGCTCCCGTCGCGATCGGATTGGTCGTCAACTCTGTCGAGACGAAGGCTTGCACGCTGACGCCGGCCTCGGCCGATCTGCTGGTGGTCATCAGCGCCAACAAGATTGCGGTCTGGGACTCGACGGTCTGCAAGACGTCACTACTGGCGACACCAGTGGCGATCTCACCCGGTTGGGCCACGCTCGCCGATGCCACCTGGTCGGGACGTGGATCGGGCAGCAAATGCTCGCCGAAGGAGGGGTTCGCGACACCCGGCAAGTACACGATTCAGGCCGGGACGCTCGGCGGTGAGCCCGGCAAGACCACGTTCACGCTCAACCCGGCACCCAAGCCAACTGTCACTCCGACGAAAACCCCGACACCAAAGACGAGCACCAAGCCGCCGGACGAGTAGGTCACACGTAGCGTTCGAGGATGCTGGACTCGGCCAGGCGGGACAGACCTTCGCGTACGCCTCGGGCGCGCAGGTCGCCAACACCTTCGACGATCTGCAGATCTTCCATGCTGGCTGCTAGCAGCTTCTGCAGTGAGCCGAAGTGCTCGATGAGTCCATCGACGACAGACGACGGCAGTCGCGGAATGCGGGCAAGCAGACGGTAGCCACGTGGTGCGAGCGGGCTGTCGAGCGTGTCGACGGATCCGATGCGCAATGCCTGCGCCACGGTGCCGAGGTCGACGAGGTCTGGCGACGGGATGTCGGCGAGTGTCGCGAGGACGGCTTCCGTTGTGCGAGCGCGCCGACCCGACGGCATGTAGTCGCGGATGATCAGCTCCCGTTCTGCATCGACGCCTCCGATGAGTTCATCGAGCTGAAGGTCGAGGAGGCGTCCATCGGTGCCGAGCTCGAGTACGTACGTGTCGATCTCACCGGCGATGCGGCTGACCATCTCGAGCCGCTGGGCGACCGCTGCGACGTCGCGCACTGTCACGAGGTCCTCGATTTCAAGGGCCGACAGAGCATCGGACACTTCGTCGAGGCGGTTGCGGTAGCGCTCGAGTGTCTGCAGAGCCTGGTTGGCGCGGCCGAGTACGGCAGCAGTCTCCTCGAGCACCCTGCGAAGGTCGTCGAGGTAGAGCGCGATGATGTGCATGGAAGCGGACACCGAGATCACCGGAACGCTGGTCTGACGAGCGACACGATCGGCGGTGCGGTGCCGCGTGCCTGACTCTTCGGTGAAGATCGAAGGATCGGGCATCAGGTGAACCCCGGCCATCAGGATTCGGATGGAGTCCTTGTCGAGTATGATCGCTCCGTCCATCTTTGCCAGCTCACGCAGGCCGGTGGCGGTGATGGGAACGTCTAGCCTGAACCCACCGGTCGAGATTGCCTCGATCTGGCGGTCGTGGCCAACCACGATGAGCGCCCCGGTGCGACCTCGGAGGACACGCTCGAGACCTTCGCGCAGGTCGGTGCCGGGCGCGACAGAAGCCAATGTCGCGCGTAACCGTCCCGCTGAGTCATGCTTGTCGCCGCGATCTGCAGGAGTCACCATGTGGCTCTTCACCCCCTCACCTGAGTCATTCACAGTCTAGATGCAGTCAGTAGGGTGCTGGCGAATCGAGGCACGCCACGGCTTCGGCGATGGTCCGCACGGCGGAGATCTTCATGCTTCCGTTGAAGTCGCTGATGCCCTCCGATCCAGCTGGAACGACGGCTTGGCCGAATCCAATCCGCTCGGCCTCGCGCAGGCGGAGCTTGAGATTGCTGACCTTGCGAACCTCGCCGGCCAGCCCCACCTCGCCGAAGGCCACCAGGTCCGAAGGAGCTGCCTTGCCGCTGTGGGCAGACGCCGTGGCGATGGCAACTGCGAGGTCGACCGAAGGATCGGTCAGGCGCGCGCCGCCGACGGTCGCGGTGTAGACATCGTGCCTGGAAAGGTCGACCTGGCAGTGCTTGGTCAGCACCGCGAGGATCATGGCGACGCGGGCTGAGTCAAGGCCGCTGGACGTACGGCGAGGTGACGGGTTGGGCGTCTCGACACTGAGCGCCTGCACCTCGGCAAGCAGTGGTCGTCGGCCCTCCATCGTGACCGTGACACAGGTGCCCGGCACCGGTGTGTCATGTCGTGACAGGAAGAGCCCCGTCGGGTCGGGGACCTCGACAATGCCATCGTCCGTCAGGTCGAAGCAGCCGATCTCGTCGACCGGGCCAAATCGGTTCTTGACGGCGCGGAGCAACCGAAGGCGCGAGCTGCGGTCGCCCTCGAACTGCAGTACGACGTCGACCAGGTGCTCCAACACACGCGGACCCGCCACTGAGCCGTCCTTGGTGACGTGTCCGACGAGGAGTGTGGCGATGTGGTCCTGTTTGGCGCGCTGGATCACCGCCGATGCAACTTCGCGCACCTGCGTGACGCCACCGGGTACGCCGTCGACATCGACGGAGCCGATCGTCTGCACCGAGTCGACGATCAGTAGTCCGGGCTTGACCGTCTCGACGTGCGTCAGCAATGCGCCAAGATCGGTCTCAGCGGCGAGATAGAGCAGATCGTGCACGGCGCCCGTACGTTCTGCACGGAGGCGCACCTGCGCAGCTGACTCCTCGCCCGAGACGTAGAGGGTGCGTCGGCCGGCGCGCGCCCAACGGGCAGCCACCTCAAGCAGCAGCGTCGACTTTCCGACACCGGGTTCGCCGGCGAGGAGCAGCACGGCGCCCGGCACGACTCCGCCGCCCAGCACGCGATCAAGCTCGCCGATGCCGGACGTCTCTGACCTGGCCGACTCGATCGTGACCTGACTGATGGGGATCGCCGGTGTGGCAACAGGTGCGGCCCGGGTGCGACCGGTACGAGCAACAGCCGCGATGTCGACTGTTCCCCACGCCTGGCACTCACCACAGCGGCCGACCCACTTGCCGGTTGTCCAACCGCAGTCGGCGCAACGGTAGCCGGGGCGTGCAGTCTTGGTGGTCGCCATGCCCACACGCTAGGTGAGGGATGTGACGAAAACGCGCAAGCGGCGCGCGCCTAGATTCGTACGGGCCCTGACGCCGTGGAGAACTCGGCGGCCAGTATGCCTGGTGTCCCGTGCGGTGCGACCCAACGGACCTCGATCTCGTCCAGCGCCTCGATTGCCGGCGCGCCCAGCCAGGTCGCGAGCCGGTTGGGATCTCCGGCGATCTCGAGGGCGGTCAGGGCGACGCCGGTGTCTGCACCGGAGGATGGGTGCTCCGCCATGTCCATGTCCCAGCTGATGACGAAGGGCAACTGGGGGTCGGACTTCATGCCGCTCGTTCCGATCTGACGCCATTCGAGGTTGAAACCATCGGGTCGACGACGGTTGCCGGGTACGGCGTGTCGACCCATCCGCTTCTCGACCTCAGTCATGTCGTCGACTGCGAGGCACCATCCGAGCCATCCACCGCCAGCGTCAGAACGTTGGCGTACGGCCTGGCCGAACGGTGCCTTCTCCGCAGCGGGGTGATCAAGAACCTCGACCACCTCGAGGTATTGGTGGTTCTTGAGCGGCAGGATCATGTTGCGGGTGCCGAACCGGGGATGTGCGCCCCCGTCGACGAATGAGGCACCGAGCAGCTGTCCGAGGTTGGCGGTCGTGCCTGAAAGGCCGTCAGCGCCGACTGCGAAGGAGACGTGGTCTAGATGCATAGGGCATTGTTGCCTGCCGGAGAAGAAAGTCATTCCGGGGGGGTTGCCAACCCGGCGTCGAACGCGGTGGTGTATTGCAGGTCACATGCTTGCGGGGTGTGGGTTGGGCAGGTCGGCGGTCTCGTGCGCCTCGCACTGTCGGACCAGCTCGGCATAGCCCTCCTCGCCCATGAGCTCGGTCAGCTCGTCGCGGTTGGAGACGTAGACGGGCTCCATCCCAACATGCGCCTCGGTGTTGGACGAGCAGTACCACTCGAGGTCGGCGCCACCGGGGCCCCAGCCGGCCCGGGTGTACTCACCGATCTGAACCTCGGTGTACGTCGACCCATCGCCCCGGTCGACGTCGCGGAACTGCCGGCGCAGCGGCAGTTGCCAACAGACGTCGGGCTTGGTGGTGTGCGGCTTGATCCCCTCGGCGAGCGCATAGCCATGCAAGGCGCAGCCGTACCCTCCATCGAAGCCCTGGGAGTTGTGAAAGATGCAGGCACCCTCGAAGGCGCGGGTCTTGAGGTCGCCCTCGTCGTCCTTCTCGGTCCAGCCGTTGGCGTGCCCCTCGTCGTGGCGCTCCCACTGCGCCGGAGTCAGCTGGTCCATGATGGCGCCGACACGCTGGGCATCGTCCTCGTCTGCGAAGTGCGCACCGAGCGTGCAGCATCCTGCATCGGGACTTGTCTCGTAGATCCCCGGGCACCCGGCGCCGAAGATGCAGGTCCAGCGCGACGTCAGCCACGTGAGATCGCAGCGGAACACCTCGGTGTCGTCTGAGGGGTTGGAGAACTCGACATAGGTACGAGGGAACCCGAGCTCGATTTCTGGCACCACGCCACCCTAGTGCGGGGAGGCAAGACCGCACGCGATGAGAGAATGGCCAGTATGCGCATGGGCGTGCTCGACATCGGGTCCAACACGGGTCACCTTCTTGTTGTCGACGCCTTCCGGGGCGGCCCTCCCGTGCCGGCGCATTCCTACAAGGAGCCATTGCGGCTCACGGACCACCTCGACTCGAGCGGCGCGATCACCGAAGACGGGGTCGAGCGGCTCGGCAAGTACATGGTCGAGGCCAAGGCTGAGGCCGAGGACAAGGGCTGCACGCAGATCCTGGCATTCGCCACCTCCGCCGTTCGCGACGCCGTCAACGCTGACGAGGTGATCCGCCGCGTCAACCAGGTGAGCGGGCTGGACCTGGAGATTCTTGCTGGCGACGACGAGGCACGCCTGACCTTCCTCGCTGCTCGGCGCTGGTTCGGCTGGTCGTCTGGCCGGCTCGGGGTCTTCGACATCGGAGGGGGTTCGCTGGAGCTCGCGGCCGGGTCCGATGAGTCGCCGGACGTCGCCTGCTCGATACCGCTCGGCGCCGGCCGGCTGACCCGCGAATGGCTCAACGTGGGCAAGACCGGCGCTGACCTGCGACTCCACGTGCGATCGTCAATCGCCGAGGAGGCCGGCGCGATCCTGCGGGGCGGATCGTTTGACCGCGCTGTCGCCACCAGCAAGATGTTCCGCTCGCTGGCCCGCATGTGTGGTGCGCCAGCGTCCAGCGACGGTCAATACGTGCGCCGCTCGCTGCGCCGCGACGACCTCGCACCTCTCGTCGAGCAGCTCGCCACGATGCGGCCTGACGACGTCGCTTCGCTGCCAGGGGGATCGATCGATCGTGCAGATCAGATGTACGCGGGCGCGATCGTGGCGGCAGCGACCATGGATCTGTTCGATCTAGGGTCGCTCGAGATCTGCCCGTGGGCGCTGCGCGAAGGTGTCCTGCTCGAGCATCTCGACCAGCTGTAGTGGGTGCGCCTGACTCCGATCGGCGAGGTGTTGGAGCCGGGCTTCGACCCCTCGGCCTAGGCTGGGACTGTGTTCGAACCCATCCGCGTCTCGATGTCGACGTCCTCGGTCTATCCGGGATCGACGGCGAGCGGGTTTGAGGCAGCGGCACGGCTTGGCTTTGACGGCGTCGAGGTCATGGTCGGCATTGATGACGTCAGCGCCGACATCACCGCGATCAAGGCGCTGAGCTCGTTCCACGAGATCCCGGTCGTGTCCGTCCACGCGCCATGTCTGCTGGTGACTCAGCGCGTGTGGGGCAGCGACCCGTGGGGCAAGCTCGACCGTAGCGCCGACATGGCACACGCCGTCGGCGCCGACACGATCGTCGTTCATCCGCCCTTTCGGTGGCAGCGTGACTACGCCCGCGGATTCGTCGAGGGCATCGCCGACCTCGAGATCAAGCATGGTGTGACATACGCCGTCGAGAACATGTATCCGTGGCGCACGGGCAAGCGCGAGTTCCAGGCCTATGCGCCTGGCTGGAACCCGGTCGAGCAGGACTACGCGCACGTGACAGTCGATCTTTCACACAGCTCGACCGCCGGCCAGGATCCGGTGCAGATGGCCGAAGATCTCGGCGAGAGGCTCGCCCATGTGCACATCACCGACGGATCGGGCTCGGCCAAGGACGAGCACCTCGTACCCGGGCGCGGGACCCAGCCGTGCGAGGCATTCCTTTCGACCGTGGCGGCGTCCAGCTTCAGCGGCGAGATCGTCGTCGAGATCAACACCCGCAAGGCCAACGACCAGACGGCGCGCGAAGCCGATCTGCGGGAGGCAATGGCTTTCACCAGGCTGCACGCAACCCGAAAAGCTCGGGCGTAGCCTGTCGGGCATGACAGTTGTGACTTCGCAGCTGGGGCGCACGTTGACCCACCCTTGGGCGTCGGCCGCCGCTGTCGCGGCTGTGTTCGTTGCTCTCGAAGGGCTGATGGCCGGCGTCGACTTGGTTGTCTTCTTCGCCCGAGCTGGAGAACAAATCGAGGATCGCTGGGCGATCCTCGGGGACGACTGGTTGCGATATGCCCTCTACCTGATCATCGGACTCGCAGCCGGCTACATTCTGCGGTTGGCCGCTCGTGGTGAGGTCACGCACGAATGGCCGACGCTCATGCTTCGCGCCGTTCTCGTCTACCTGCCGGTCTCCCTGGTGCTCAACTTCGCGGTCGCTTTCATGTACGCCGTGACGCACGACCTGCCACTGCACTTCTTCGGACTCCAGGTCCTCGGTTGATCACAGTCGACCAGATGCTGGCATTCGGGCTCGCGGCGCTCATCCTGATCGCGATCCCCGGCCCAAGCGTCGTGTTCGTGATCGGTCGCGCGCTTTCGTACGGTCGTGGCATCGCACTCGCATCCGTGGCTGGAAACTCGTTGGGCTTGCTCGTGATCGTTGTCCTGGTCGCGCTCGGCCTCGGCGTCATAGTGGAGGAGTCCGATGCCATATTCATGGTCCTGAAGCTCGCCGGCGCCGCCTATCTCATCTGGCTGGGGATCCACGCCATCCACCAGCGCAAGGGATTCGACGTGAGCGGGGCCGGTACGGGCGCGGCCCCAGCGCTCTCGACCGCCAAAGCCGTCCGGCAGGGATTCATCGTCGGGTTCTCCAATCCGAAGGCATTCTTGATCCTCGGTGCGGTTCTGCCACAGTTCGTGGACCGGGCCGTGGGTCATGTCCAGGTGCAGATGCTGTTGCTGGGACTGCTGGCGTTCGGCATCGGGATCGTTTCCGACAGTTTGTGGGCTGTCATCGCCAGTCAACTCCGCTCGTGGTTCAACGACTCGCCCGGGCGCGGTGAGGTGATGGGTGCCATCGGTGGCGGCTCGATGATCGCACTGGGAGTCGGTCTCGCAGCGACGGGCAACCATCGGCACTAGGCTGGCGGCATGACTCAGCGCATCGCGATCCTTGGCGCCGGTGTGATGGGGGAGACGCTTCTTTCCGCGATCCTGGAGTCCGGACACCCCGTGGGCGATCTGGTGATCAGCGAGAAGCGCGATGATCGTGCGGCCGAGTTGCGCGAGTCGTACGGCATCGAGGTGACCGGGAATGCCGAAGCTGTGACGGGAGCCGACACCATTCTGCTTGTGGTCAAACCGCAGGACGTGCCGCCGCTCCTCGTCGAGATCGCACCCACCGTCGACGCAACATCAACCGTCGTGTCCCTCGCGGCCGGCATCCTCATCGAAACGTTGGAAGCTGCGCTGCCCACGGGAGTGGCGGTCATCCGTGCAATGCCCAACACGCCTGCTCTGGTCGGCGAGGGAATGTTCGGCATCTCTGCCGGCACGGCGTGCACCGACGTGAAGCTTGCTGAAGTCTCGGCACTTCTGGAGTCGGGGGGCAAGGTGGTGGTGGTCGAGGAGTCGCTGCAGGATGCCGTCACTTCTGTCTCCGGCTCGGGTCCCGCCTACGTGTTCTACCTCGCCGAGGCGATGATCGCTGGTGGCATCGAGGCGGGACTTGACGAAGAGGTCGCTCGTACGCTGGCCGCGCAGACGTTGGTCGGTTCCGCCAAGCTGCTCGCCGAGTCCGACGAGACAGCAGAAGAGCTGCGGCTTCGGGTGACGTCGCCCAACGGCACGACGGCTGCAGCCATTGCGACATTTGATGAGCGCGGTGTCAGTGACGCACTCAAGGCCGGAGTGCTCGCTGCCGCGGCACGATCGGCTGAGCTCTCGAAGTCGGCATCATGACAAGCAGGCCCTGCGTCATCTTCGACGAACGGCTGACGAGCTACAACTTCGGACCCTCGCATCCGATGGCGCCTGTTCGCATCGAGCTGACGATGAACCTCGCCAGAGAGCTCGGAATCCTCGACGGGCTCGACGTTGTCGGAGCTGCCGCAGCAACTGACGACGAGCTCGCCTTGATCCACTCGGCGTCATATATTGAGAAGGTTCACAAGCTCAGCGACCATCCAACACACATCGACCCGTCGATCGGGCTGGGCACTGACGACAATCCGGTGTTCGCGCAGATGCACGAGGCGAGCGCGCTCGTCGCCGGTGCGAGCGTCGAGGCGGCCCGTCGTGTCTGGACTGGTCAGGCCCCGCGCGCCGTCAACATCGGCGGCGGCCTCCATCACGCGATGCGCGGTCATGCCAGCGGGTTCTGCATCTACAACGACGTCGCGCTTGCCATCCGTTGGCTGCTCGACCACGGAGCGCAGCGCGTCGCGTACGTCGATGTCGACGCGCATCACGGTGATGGCGTGCAGGCGATGTTCTACGACGATCCGCGCGTGCTCACGATCTCGATCCATGAGGGGCCACAGACGTTGTTCCCGGGGACGGGTTACGCGACGGAGACCGGCGATGAGGGTGCGGAGGGGTCATCGGTCAACGTCGCGCTGCCCCCGGGCACCTCAGATGCCGGGTGGCTGCGCGCGTTCCACGCCGTGGTGCCGCCACTCGTACGCGAGTTCAAGCCCGACATCTTGGTGACGCAGCACGGATGCGACTCGCACATGGACGATCCGCTGACCAATCTGATGCTCAGCGTCGACGGCCAGCGTGCGTCATACCTTGCCCTGCGCGACCTTGCGGAGGAGGTGTGTGCCGGCAAGTGGGTCGCGACCGGCGGTGGCGGCTATGCGGTGGTGGATGTTGTGCCGCGGGCCTGGGCGCACCTGCTCGCGATCGTGTCGGGATCCCCATTCGATCCGCACGCGGCCACCCCACACGAGTGGCGTGCGCACATCGAGGAACTCCGCGGGATTGCAGCGCCGCAGCACATGACGGACGGTCGCAAGGTCGCCTTTCGAGCGTGGGAGGAGGGCTACGACCCGGCCAGCTGGCTCGATCGGTCCATCCAGGCCACCAGAACAGCGTCCTTCCCGTTGAACGGGCTCGATCCGCAGCCCTGATCGTGTGATTCAGGGTGAGGTTCCCCACCCAAGCCCAATTTGGTGAACTACTGTCACGCTGGCCTCATTTGCCACTAGTGTTCACGCAAGCACGCGCGCTGTTTCTCCGGTGGGGAAGCCGGAGGGCGCGCGTGCCCTCAGACAAATCACCAGACAGTAGGTGGAGAGATGGCATCCGGCCCGACGTTCATGACCGTGGCGGAGGTCGCGACGCAGATGCGCGTGTCCAAGATGACTGTCTACCGCCTCGTCCACTCCGGTGAGCTCGAAGCCGTGCGGGTGGGACGCTCGTTCCGCGTGCCCGAGAGTGCCGTCGAGGAGTTCCTCGCCAGGTCCTACTTCCAGGCTGGCTGACTGCCTGCGCAGTGGTCGGCGCAAAGAGACGTGATCGTCGGCGTGTAGGCTGTGGGGCAGTCAAAATGCTTGTTTTGGCAGGAGATCGAGACATCGCCGCGCAGGCTCCGAAAGATCATCTTTCGTGAACACAGCCACCATCGCGTGGACAACAGGAATTGAGTAGTGACCCGTGGGTTCAGTCATCAAGAAGCGTCGCAAGCGGATGTCGAAGAAGAAGCACCGCAAGATGCTCAAGCGCACCCGAGTGCAGCGTCGCCGGCTGGGCAAGTAGCAGCAACTCATGGGCAGGGTCGTCCTCGTCACAGGGGTTGCGAGCAACTTCGCGTCCCAGTTCGCCCTCCGCGTCGCCGGCCTTGAGGGCGTCGACAAGGTGGTCGGCATTGACACGATCCTGCCAGCAGGCCATCTCGATGGTGTGAAGTTCGTCCGCGCCGACATCCGCACCCCGGTCGTCGGCAAGGTCATGGCGGTCGAAGAGGTCGACACCGTCGTGCACCTCGGCGTCGGGCCGACAACTCGCGGCCGGTCGACTGCCGCCAAGGAGCTCAACGTCATCGGCACGATGCAGCTTCTTGCTGCGTGTCAGCGCACATCCGGCGTGAGCAAGTTGGTGCTGGGATCGTCGACTGCCGTCTACGGCACCTCACCGCGCGATCCCGCGATGTTCACCGAGTCGCTCAATGCGCGTGGCGGCGTGCGCTCGGGCTTCCCCAAGGACATCGTCGAGGTCGAGTCGTACGTACGTGGGTTCGCCCGTCGACGTCCCGAGGTCATCATCACGACACTGCGCGCTGCCCAGCTGCTGCACCCCGAAGTCAACTCGTCGATCCGTAGCTACTTTGACAACCCTGTCCTGCCGACGGCGTTGGGATACGACCCTCGTCTTCAATTCCTGCACCTGGAGGACGCCATGAACGTGCTCACCGAGTCAGTACTGCACGACCGACCCGGCACCTTCAACGTTGCAGGGGACGGGGTCGTGATGCTCAGCCAGGCGGCACGGCGTCTCGGCAAGCCCCTGATTCCGCTGCCGTCCTTTGGTTTTGCTGCCGGAGCTCGTCGTGTCCTCAACGCCATGGGGTCAGACCTCTCTCCTGATCTGCACCGATTGCTGATGTATGGCCGCGTCGTCGACACCTCGGCGCTGCGTGACATCTTCGGCTATGACCTCAAGTGGACCTCGGAGCAGGTTTTCGAGGCATACCGAAGCACTGCCCGTCCCGGAATACTTTCCTCGTTGGGAGGCACCCATGAGCGATGACAAGCTTCAAGGGATCGGCACGTCCGGCAAAGCTGGCCGTGGCAGCAGTGCGGAGTCCCCGTCGAGCGCCGCGCGGGCGCTGGCCGGGGACAAGCCACGTGCCAAGAAGCCGGTCCAGAAGGCCAAGCCCGCAGCGCCCGCCAAGAAGGTCGCAGCCAAGAAGGCATCGGCCAAGAAGTCCCCGCCCAAGTCGAAGGCTGAGCCGGCTAAGCCTCGGTTGCGTGCGGTCACTGATGAAGACGCCGCGAAGGCAGCAGCTGAGGCTGCTGAAGACGCCGCCAAGAAGACGC
>CAZWZC010000010.1:29489-46498 GCA_964638755.1 uncultured Aeromicrobium sp.
GAAGACGCCGCGAAGGCAGCAGCTGAGGCTGCTGAAGACGCCGCCAAGAAGACGCGCACGGCTGGTGCCGCCCCGCTGTCAGCCGGCATACCCCTAGATGAGATCTTTGTGGCGCTCATCCAGGCTGCACAACGCGTGCTCGGCTCGGACTGGGAGAAGCGCATTGCGACGCTCATCGCCACGATCCGCACCCGCCTCGAGGGAGACTACGAGGTCGACGAGTTCGGCTTCGATCCGCAGATCACCGAGGTGTTCATCGCCGCCGTCGAGCCGCTCGCCGAGAAGTGGTTCCGGCTCGAGGTTCGCGGCATCGAGAACATTCCTGCCGAGGGTGGTGCACTCCTCGTTGCCAACCACTCGGGCACCGTCCCGCTTGACGGCCTGATAACCGGCTACGCGGTCAAGAAATATGCCGGGCGAAACCTTCGTCCACTCGGTGCGGACCTGGTGTTCTCGCTGCCGTTCGTCGGGCAGGTGGCCCGCAAGGTTGGTGCGACCCTTGCCTGCGCTGAGGACGCCGAGCGGTTGCTCACGACAGGTGAGCTGGCTGGTGTGTGGCCAGAGGGCTTCAAGGGCATCGGGAAGCCGTACGCCGACCGGTACAAGCTGCAGCGCTTCGGTCGCGGCGGATTTGTGTCATCGGCGATGCGGGCTCAGGTGCCGATCGTGCCGGTGTCGATCGTGGGTGCCGAGGAGATTTACCCGCTCGTCGGCAACATCCCATCGTTGGCGCGTCTGTTCGGCCTGCCCTACCTGCCGGTCACGCCGTTCTTCCCGCTGTTGGGTCCGCTGGGCCTGATCCCGCTACCCAGCAAATGGATCATCGAGTTTGGTGAACCGATTCGCACGGATGCGTACGATCCGGAGGCCGCTGACGATCCGATGCTGCTCTTCAATGTCACCGATCAGGTCCGTGAGACGATCCAGCAAACCCTCTACAGCCTCCTGGTAGACCGAGGCAACGCCTTTTTCTAAGACCGCCTTAGCGTCAGCGGTGACTCCTCAACTCAAAGACCCCGCATTCGGTTGATCGTCCACCGATCATCACGCTTGCGAGCTACTTCGCCCCTCCGCCGAGCAGACCGTTCAGCAGTCCCGGCACCAGCCCATCTTCGCCGAGCAGCGGATCTGTGACCGGTGAGAGGTCGACGGGTGGAACCTGCACGGGAGGCAGGGTCGGAAGTGTCGTGGTCGGCGTGCCCACACCACCTGAAGTCGAAGGCTGCTGGACGCCGGTGGTCGATTTGCCGCCCAACGAGTCGGACGTGGGGTCGTCGGCCGCCCCGGCTTGGGTCAAGGCGGTGACGGCGTTGACCAGGGACTGGGTGTCAGCTGACGAGCAGGTTGAGCACAGCGACGACGCCTGGGTTGCAAGGTCGCCGACCGTCTTGGCAGCCGAGGCAAAGGATTCCTCGGCGCTGTCAGGCAGCAGACTCGACAGGGTTGCGAGCTCGGTGGCGGCGGCGGCGGTGAAGTCGCTCACCTTCTGAACTGACTTCTGCTTGCCGCTGCTTCCGAACTCGTCGAACAGAGAGTTGGAGCCGGACTTGGCCTGACTGGTGAAGTCGTCGAGTGTGTCGGCGACCAACGCGTCGTTGCGAGCTGATGGGTTGTCACTGAGCTCACGAGCCTCGGCAAGACGTTCGGATGCCTGGGCGAGCTGGAACGAGCCGCGTGAGTCGTCACCCTGGTGGAGTGCCAGCTGGACGGACTCGACGCTGCGCTTGACCGGGTAGAGCATCTCGCCGGGCACCGCTGATGCGCTCGAAGAAACCAGACCGATGACACCAGCTGATGCCAACGCTGCAGCGGTCAGACCGGCGATGCGTCGGCGTATGGGCCGCTGGGCTGGTGCAGCGACGGCGAGCTTGCGCGGAGATGGTGTGACGGGCACGAGCGCAGTCTCCGCCTCGGTCATCAGCGTCGTACGAAGCGAGAGGCGGAACTCCGGCGTCGGCTCGGCAACCGCCGCCTCGCACAGTGACTCGGCAAACTGGACGAGTTGGGCGATCTGCTCGTCGCGGGGCTCACGTCCGCTCCAGGCCTCCTCAAAGGACTGGGCGTCGTCTGCTCGACGGCCGATCATGACGGGTTCCTCCCGATATTTGGTTCAACAGTCTTACTAACGAGATCGGCAGCCTCAAAGTTACGGAAATCCACTGTGAAGACGCTCATCGCACATCCTCTGAAACTGTTTTGGCGAGGCTGCGGACCGCACGGAGCTGAAGCTGCTTGACGGCGCCCTCGCTGCGACCCAGTGCGGCGGCAGTTTGTGCGATCGACAGACCTTGTATGAACCGCATCAAGACGCAGTCGCGCTGCTCGTTGGGGAGTCCGTTGACAGCCTCGAACAGCATCTCGTTGGAGATCAGCGAGAGCACCTCTTGCTCAGGGCTGGCGACTGAGGTGCGACCTTCAGGAATCGTCTCGGTGACGATCTCGAGGCGCGCACGGCTGGACTTGAAGTGGTCGGCCACCAGGTTGCGGGCGATCGTCGTCAACCACGCGCCGAAGTCCTTGCCCTGCCAGTTGAAACGCTGGATTGCGCGCAGTCCGCGTACGAACGTCTCGCTGGTCAGGTCCTCGGCCAGCTGTTGTGAGCTGACGCGGTAGTAGATGAAGCGGAAGACGCCCGAGACGTAGTGGTCGTAGAGCTGCCCGTATGCCTCGGCGTCGCCTTCCTTGGCCAGGTCGACGAGGGCCCGCAGGCGGCTCGCTTCGGGGTCGAAGCCTTCGTCGCCGGGCCCGGGCGGGGAGCCGTTGGAGGGTGCGTAGGCAGGGGAGTCGGCGACCGTCAGTGCGATCGCCAGCGTCCTGTCGTCCAGGCCCATGAGGGCATACGACAACGCATCGCGAAGCGCAGTCGTCTGGAACTTCACAGGCCCTCCCTGATCAGCCCGAGTCTAACCTGACTGGGAGGTGCTGTCAGTCTTACCCTTTTTTCTGGCGCCGCAGGAGTTTAACCGTGCCACCAGCGGCTCCCGCAACCAGCGCGGTCCTGACGCCCATGACCGCCACCTTGCGACCGGTGCGGTAGTCACGGATCCGCCAACCCTTGGCCTTGGCATGGGCGCGTAGATGCTTGTCGGGATTGACAGCACAGGGATGCCCGACCATCGACAACATCGGAAGGTCGTTGTTGGAGTCGGAGTACGCGTAGCAGTCGTCGAGAACCAGCCCGTCACGTTCGACGATCTCACGCACCGCGATCGCCTTGCCTTCACCGTGAAGCATCTCGCCGACCAGCTCGCCGGTGTAGACGCCGTCGACGTGCTCAGCGACGGTTCCCAGCGCACCCGTCAGGCCAAGACGCCGGGCGATCGTGTTCGCTATCTCGACGGGTGCTGCCGTGACGAGCCAGACACTCTGACCCCGGTCCAGGTGCCACTGTGCCAACGCCTTGGTGCCTGGCCAGATCTTGTGCGCCATGTTCTCGTCGAAGATCTCTTCGCCGACAGCCTCGAGCTCCTCGACGGTGTGGTCCTTGATGAACGCGAGTCCTGAGGCGCGGGCCTTCGCGATGTGCTCGGGATCCTCGACCCCGGCGAACCGGAAGTAGAACTGCTGCCATGCGGCTTTGGCGATGTCGGCGGTCGTGAAGAACTTGCGCCGGTGCAGCCCGCGAGCTAGGTGGAAGATCGAGGCGCCCTGCATGATCGTGTTGTCGACGTCGAAGAACGCGGCCGCGGTTGTGTCGGGAGCCGTGCTGAGGGCACTCTCCATCTCCGAGGCTGACGCGGCAGCCTGCCCTGCGAGCAGTGAGCGCGACTGAAGGTTGCGCGGCTGGTCGATCTCCTTGGACATGCAACTGACAGTAATGGGTATGGGTCAAACAGGGCTGTGGTTGACTCGGGTACGTGACAGTCAATGTCAGCGATTACCTCCGCACGGCCGCGGTACGCGACCCTGACGGTGTCGCGCTGGTCGAAGGTAGTTCTCTGGGGGGCAGCGCAGAGCGCCGCCAACTCACCTGGAAGCAGTTCGATGATGCGGCCGACGCGGTCGCGCGCGGGCTGACCGGGCGCGGCTTGCGCGCTGGTCAGCGCGTCGCGGTTGTCATGGCCAACCGCGTCGATCTACCCGTCGCCTACTACGGCATCCTGCGCGGTGGCATGGTTGCTGTGCCGATCAACCCGCGATCCACGACCGGTGAGATCGGCCGTATGCTCACTGATTCGGTGAGCAAGGTCGTTTTGTGCGATGAGGCAGGAGTTGCTGCCGTACGGGAGGCCGTCAATCATGAGATCCCGATCATCGTCGACGGCACCGAACCGCAGGGCGACGAGTCGTCATTCGTGAGCTTTATCGCCGACGCCAGCGGCACCGCGCCGACCGCGCCGCCGGATGCTGAGGCGCTGGCCGTGGTGCTCTACACCTCGGGCACGAGCGGCAAGCCTCGCGGTGCGATGCTCAGCCACCGAGCGCTCATCGCCAACATCGAGCAGGTGGGTGCGCTCGATCCCCCGGCAGTCACCCCCGAGGACGTGTGCCTCGGCCTGCTACCGATGTTCCACATCTATGGGCTCAACTGCGTGTTGGGCCAAGCCGTCAGGCAGGGAGCATCGGTGCTGCTTGTCGATGGATTCGATCCGAGTGGGCTGCTCGACCAGATCAAGGCAGAGGGGGTCACCAATCTGCCGTTGGCACCTCCCGTCGTCGCGGCATGGGCAGGGCGCGATGATCTTCGCGACAAGCTCGCCGGCGTCAACCTGATCTTGTCGGGAGCGGCGACGCTCGATCCTGAGCTTGCGGACTCGTTCTTCGCCTCGTCGGGCAAGCACATCGAGCAGGGATACGGACTCACTGAGACCGCACCCGTCATCGCGGTGACGATGGGCGCGCAGCGTGCCGAGGACGGTGGTCCGCGCGGCGGTTCCGTGGGTCGACCGCTGCCCGGCATCGACGTACGCATCGTGGAGGCCGGGGGTTCTGATGCCTCGCCGGGCGATCCCGCCGAGATCTGGGTGCGCGGCGACAACCTCTTCAACGGCTACTGGCCCGACGGCGTCGACGGTCCGCGTGAGGACGGCTGGTATCCGACCGGCGACGTCGGCTACCTCGACGAGTCTGGCGACCTGACCCTGGTCGATCGGCTGCGGGAGCTCGTGATCGTCTCGGGGTTCAACGTCTACCCGTTCGAGGTCGAGGACGTCATCTCAGAGGTTCCCGGAGTCGCCCAGGTCGCTGTCGTGGGCCTCCCGGACGAAGAGACGGGCGAGGCTGTCGTCGCATTCGTCGTAGCCGAAGATGCTGCGGCCGAAAAGGAGCAGACACTGCGTGAGTCAGTCGAGGAGCATTGCCGCACGCGACTTGCCCGGTTCAAGCAGCCTCGCCGCATCGTGGTTGTCAAGGGCCTGCCGCAGTCGGCCACCGGCAAGGTCGCCAAGGGTCGACTGCGCGCGCTCGCGCGCAGCGAGAACCTCGGCCTCGAAACACCGTGACGTCGACCGCTCACGCCAACGATGCACGCGTTGTCGTCTATTCACGCGTCGACTGTCACCTGTGCGAGGTTGCTGAGCAGGCTGTCGCTGAGATCTGCGCAGACACCGGTGACACATGGGCACGAGTTGAGATCGACGGCGATGCTGACCTGACCAAACGGTTCACCGAGCAGGTGCCCGTGACGTTCGTTGACGGCAAGCAGCACGACTTCTGGCGCGTCGACGAGCGTCGGTTGCGGGCTGCATTGTCGAAAACTCCTCGGTAGCGTCAGTGGGTTGTTTCACCGGGTTTCGATAGTCCTGGCGCCTGCGGCGCGGGCGACTCAACCTCGAGCGAGCCTCACTCGCAGGGCTCGTTCGCTCGCTCGATTTTGAGAACGCGTTCACAAACTCTTAAACTGGGGGAGCGCAGCGAGCCAGTCCCATCAGGGATAATCCCCGGCCGCACAGCGCAGGAGCACCGTGACGATACTTCGCAACACGCCTGCGGCGGGTTCGCCAGAGCGTGGCATCCCCGATGCCACCGTGGCACGGCTACCGGTCTATCTGCGCGCTCTCAACGCCCTGACCGAGCAGGGAATCGGAACGTGCTCGTCCAACGACCTCGCCGAACAGGCTGGCGTCAATCCCGCCAAGCTGCGCAAGGACCTCTCCCACCTCGGCTCCTATGGCACGCGCGGAGTCGGCTACGACGTCGAGTACCTCCGCTACCAGATCGCCCTCGAGATCGGCCAGAACCAGGACTGGGACGTCGTCATCGTCGGCGTCGGCAACCTCGGCTCAGCACTTTCGGCCTACCAGGGGTTCAGCACCCGTGGGATCCGCGTCGCTGCACTTGTCGACAGCAACCCCGACCGGGTCGGCACGACCGTGTCCGGCATCGAGGTCTCGGCCATGGCAGACCTCAAGAAGGTCGTTGCCGAGCGTGAGATCTCGATTGGCATCATCGCAACCCCGGGCGCTGCGGCCCAGGAGGTGGCCGACAATCTCGTCGAGGCCGGCATCACCAGCATCCTCAACTTTGCGCCGGCGCTCGTGCAGGTGCCAGACGGTGTCGACGTACGCAAGGTCGACCTGTCGATCGAGCTCCAGATCCTCGCCTACCACGAGCAGCGCAAGGCGGGTGAGGCAACAGCATGAGCGAGCGAACAATTCACGCCAGGGGGCCGTTCGACACTCGAGTTCTTTGTGTCGCGGCCGTGCTCAGGGGTGGCGACCGATGAGTGTTCTTGTGGTTGGTATGTCTCACAAGTCGGCGCCGCTTGACGTACTCGAGAAGGTCGCACTTGACCCGGACGCGTCCGTCAAGTTGTCGCAGCTCGTGCTCGAGACGCCGTTCGTCACCGAATCTGTTGTCGTCTCAACGTGCAACCGCGTCGAGATCTACGTGGAGGCCGAGCGCTTCCATGGAGCAGTCGAAGAGGTGTCGCGCCTGCTCGCAGAACACGCACGCCTTGACCGTGATGAGTTCGTGCGCCACGTCTATGTGCACTTCGACGACGCCGCCGTCGCTCACCTGTTCGGTGTTGCCTCCGGCATGGACTCGATGATCCTCGGCGAGAGTCAGATCCTTGGGCAGGTCCGGGATGCGTTGCTCGCCGCCCAGAACGAGACGACCGTCGGTCCCGCACTCAATGCGCTCTTCCAGCAGGCGCTGCGCATCGGCAAGCGTGGCCACGCCGAGACCGGCATCGACCGACTCGCACCGTCAATCGTCACTGCAGCGTTCGCGGCTGCCGGTCCCATCGTCGACGCCGACGAGACTCGCTTCCTGGTCGCTGGCGCTGGCACGATGGCTCGGCTCGCCGTTCGCACGCTCGTTGATCGCGGCGTTGTGGCCGAGCAGATCGCAGTCGCCAACCGTACGCACGAGCGCGCTCAGAATCTTGCCGCCGAGCTGGGCGTTCGCGCCGTGAGGTGGGAGGACATGGATGGCGAGCTTGCGGTCGCCGACGTGCTGATCAGCTGCACTGGTGCAAACGGCGTGGTGTTCGACCGGCAGCGCATCGAAGCTGCTGGTCGTCCACGGGTGCTGATCGATCTTGCACTACCTCGCGACATCGACAGCGGCGTTCGCGAGATCGGCGGGGTGCATCTCATCGACTTCATCGTGTTGTCGAAACTCACCGAGAACGCCGAGCTGGCCGCGGATGTGAAGCGGGTGCGCTCGATCGTCGAGGACGAGGTGCGTACGTTCCTCGTCGCCAAGGCCGCTTCGCAGGTCACTCCGACAGTGGTTGCGCTGCGCACCATGGCAACTGACGTTGTCGAAGCTGAGGTGGCCCGGATCGAGGCGCGTCTCCCAGACCTGTCGGGTGAGAACCTTGCCGCCGTCCGCCAGGCGTTGCATCGTGTTGCCGAAAAGTTGATCCACACGCCGACCGTGCGCGTTCAGCAGCTCGTCGACGGGACGAGCGGCCTCACGTACGCCGAGGCGCTCGCCGACCTCTTCGCACTCGACCAGGCCGCCGTCGACGCTGTGACCCGGGTCGGCGGTGAACCAGCATGACGACCATCAAGGTTGGCACCCGAGCCTCCGCACTCGCGATGACCCAGTCGAAAACGATCGCCGATTGGATCCGCGACAACGCTGGCGCGCAGGTCGAGCTCGTACCGATCTCCACCGAGGGTGACCGCAGCTCCGGTCCGCTCGTCGAGATCGGTGGCCAGGGCGTGTTCGTGGCGACCCTGCGTGAGGCGCTCATCAACGGCGAGATCGACATCGCCGTCCACTCGCTGAAGGATCTGCCGACCGCACTGGACCCGCGTCTGGTGATCGCGGCGATCCCCCAGCGTGCTGACCCCCGCGACTGCCTGGTTGCTCGTGACGGGTTGACCCTCGGTGAGCTGCCACAGGGTGCACGCATCGGCACCGGCTCACCGCGACGTGAGGCGCAGCTCAACGCGCTTGGCCTCGGCGTCGAGGTCGTACCGATCCGCGGCAACGTCGACACCCGTCTCGCCAAGGTTTCGTCCGGCGAGTACGACGGTGTGCTCCTTGCTCGCGCTGGTCTGCTGCGGCTCGGCCGCGCCGACGAAGCCACCGAGCTCATTGATCCCCTTCAGATGCTCCCCGCCCCCGGGCAGGGTGCTCTGGCCTGTGAATGTCGCGCCGATGACGCCGCGACGATTCACCTCCTCGACGGACTCGACGACATCGACACTCGGGTCGCCGTGTCCGCCGAACGCAGCCTGCTCGCCACCCTCGAGGCAGGTTGCAGCGCACCAGTCGGGGCTCTCGCGGAAGTCGCCAGCGGCGATGACGGCGACGAGCTGTGGCTCCGTGCGGTGGTCGGAGACATTTCCGGCTCGCCGACCATCCGACTGTCCGCGACCGGCTTGCCATCTGAAGCCGCCGCGGTCGGAGAGCGTCTTGCTACCGAGATGCTCGCCGAAGGGGCCGACACCCTAGTGGCCGTCGCCTCACCAACCCCAAGGTAGATACAGAAAAGGAACACCGTGACCCTCACCAATGCGATGACTGCACCACAGGTACCGAGCCCCGGCTCACGCAAGGCTCTCCGGGGCCACGTGAGCTTCGTGGGCGCCGGGCCGGGCGATGCCAGCCTGCTGACGGTGCGTGCTGCAGAGCTGCTCGCCCAGGCTGATGTCGTCATCACCGAGCTGCCCGAGCAGGAAGTCCTCGTCACCAACGGAGCCGAGATCATCGACGGCGGCGTGGGTGAGGACGGCGAGACGCTGACGCATGCGGCGCGCGCCCGACTCGTCGTACGGCACGCCAAGACCGGCGCCAATGTCGTGCGGCTGATCGCCGGTGACCCGTTCACCTACGCGACCGGGCCCGAAGAGGCGACGGCGTGCACGAAGGCCGGTATCGGCTTTGAGATCGTGCCGGGCATCTCCTCGGTCTCAGCTGTTCCCGCGTACGCCGGCGTGCCGCTCACCAACCGCACGCACCGCGAGTACTCCGTCGTCAGTGTCGGCGACGCGACGATCCACTGGGGTGACCACGCAGGGCAGCAGACCCTCGTGCTGCTGTCGGCCGTCGCCCGGATAGGCGAGGCCGCACGCGGACTCATCGAGGCCGGCCGATCGCCCGAGACGCCGGTCGCGATGACCCGGGTAGGCACGACGACTGAACAGACCACGATCGTGTCCACGCTGGCCGACATCGCCGCCGACGCGACGGCCGCGGGCATGACGGCTCCGGCGATCACCGTGGTCGGCGAGGTCGTCACGATGCGTGAGGCGCTGTCGTGGTTCGAGACCAAGCCGCTCTACGGCTGGCGCATCCTGGTGCCCCGCACCAAGGAGCAGTCCGCTGGACTCGCGTCCCGCCTACGTGGCTACGGCGCGCTGTCTGAGGAGGTCCCCACGATCTCGGTCGAGCCACCCCGCAACCCGCAGCAGATGGACAAGGCCGTTCGCGGCCTCGTCGAGGGTCGCTACGAGTGGATCGCGTTCACCAGCGTCAACGCTGTCAAGGCCGTCCGCGAGAAGTTCGAGGAGTATGGGCTCGACGCCCGCGCGTTCTCAGGCCTCAAGGTCGCTGCCGTCGGTGACAAGACCGCCGAAGCGATCGCGACCTGGGGCATCCGCGCTGACCTCGTCCCGTCCGGTGAACAGTCGGCTCGCGGTCTACTTGAGGACTGGCCGCCGTACGACGACCTCCTCGACCCGATCAACCGGGTGTTCCTGCCACGCGCAGACATCGCCACAGAGACCCTGGTCGCCGGCCTGATCGATCTGGGCTGGGAGGTCGACGATGTCACGGCCTACCGCACCGTCCGGGCCGCGCCGCCGCCGGCGCCGGTCCGCGAGGCGATCAAGACCGGCAAGTTCGACGCCGTGATGTTCACGTCGTCGTCCACGGTTCGCAACCTGGTGGGCATTGCTGGCAAGCCGCACGCGTCGACGATCATCGCGTGCATCGGTCCGGCCACCGCCAAGACTGCCGAGGAGCATGGCCTGCGCGTTGACGTCCTCGCGGAGTCGCCGTCGGTGGACGTGCTCGCTGATGCTCTTGCGGAGTTCGGTGCCGCTCGTCGTCTGGCGTTCCTCGACGCTGGCGAACCGGTCACCAAGCCGTCGCAGCGTCGTCCGTCGACTCGGCGCAAGGCCTGACCTATGGCATTCCCCAGTGACCGTCCTCGTCGCCTGCGCCAGTTGCCGGCGATGAGGCGGTTGGTGGCGGAGACCCATGTCGAGCCGTCGCAGTTGGTCCTGCCGCTGTTCGTCGCCGAGGGTCTCAGCGAACCTCGTCCGATCTCGAGCATGCCCGGCGTCGTCCAGCACACCCGTGAGACGGCCCGCAAGGCGTACTCCGAAGCTGCTTCGCTTGGGCTCGGCGGGGTCATGTTGTTCGGTGTTCCCGAGCACAAGGACGCTGACGGGTCGGGCGCACTCGATCCCAACGGCATCCTCAACGTTGCCCTCCAGGATGCCCGTTCGGAGGTCGGTGACTCCCTCGTGGTCATGGCTGATCTGTGTCTCGATGAGTTCACCGATCACGGTCACTGCGGGGTGCTCGATGCGCAGGGGCACGTCGACAACGATGCGACGCTGGAAATTTATGCCCAGATGGGCGTCATACAAGCGGCCTCAGGTGCTCACCTCGTCGCACCCAGCGGGATGATGGATGGTCAGGTAGCTGCAATACGTGCCGGTCTCGACTCGGCTGGCTGGCCGTCCACGGGGATCCTGGCCTACTCGGCGAAGTATTCCTCCGCCTTTTACGGCCCGTTCCGCGAGGCGGTGGACTCCTCGTTGCAGGGTGACCGCAAGACCTATCAGCAGGATCCCGCCAACGGTCGCGAAGCCGTCCGCGAAGCGCTCCTCGATGTTGCCGAAGGCGCCGACATCGTCATGGTCAAGCCGGCGCTGTCCTACCTCGACCTGATTGCGTACGTACGCGCAGCGGTCGACCTACCAGTCGCGGCCTACAACGTATCCGGGGAGCTGGCGATGATCGAGGCTGCGGCTGCGAACGGCTGGATCGACCGGGAGAGAGCGATCGACGAGGTGCTGCTGTCGATCCGCCGCGCTGGTGCCGACATCATCTTGACCTACTGGGCAGCCGAAGTCGCCGCCCGCCTCAACCGCTAGGCGCAGCACCGAACGCCTCCCCTGATCGGTGAGTTGGTCGCCCATTAGACGTGTGCGTAGGCGACTAACTCATCGGCAAGCGTTAAGCGTGGATTAGCTCAGGAGTTCGTTGATGCAGTTGGTGAGAGCGGTCGGGTTGAGCACCGAGATGCCGCTCAGCAAGCACTGGAGCCTTGCCTCCGCCCAGGTCAGGGTGGCCGGAGGCGTACCGCCGCCCGTACCACCACCACCGCCGCCGCTACCGCCGCCGGTAAGGTCACCGACGAGTCCGCCGACGAGTCCGCCGACGCCGCTGTTGGAGCTTCCTCCACCAGAGGTGCCGCCAGTGGCCCCGCCACCAGTACCACCCGTACCCGTGCCGCCGCTTGAACCCGTTCCACCCGCTGGGGGCTTGTTGGCCTTGGTTTCAGCCTTCTTGGCCTTCGCGCGCTGTGCCGGTGTGAGGGTCTGGTCGTTGCTCTGACTGGTCAGGACCGTAGCGGATGAGAAGCCGTTGGGCGACTGGGTGAAGTCACCCTGCGCGTAAGCCGACGAGATCTGCAGGACGAGATCGACGTAGGAGGCCGAGTGATTGTAGCGGCCGACCGCCTTCGCCGCACCACCCGACGTCGAGAGGTCACCGGGACCGGCGCAGAGGTAGATGCCCGCAGACGTGGCGGCATCGTCGATGTCCTGTGGGTTCTTCATTCCGTCGTTGTCGGAGTCGACGGCGACCGATTTCCAGGTGCCGGGGATGAACTGCATGGGGCCGACTGCGCGGTCATAGACCGAGTTCTTGTCGAGGGCACCGTTGTCGGTGTCGCCGATACGAGCGCGACCGTCCTTGCCGTCGAGTGGAACACCGTAGATGCCGGGGGTTGCGATCCCGTCGGCGTTCAGGGCGTTGCCGTTGCTGCGGCCGTGGTTGCTCTCGACGCGGCCGATGGCAGCGACGAGGTTCCACGGCAGGTTGCAGGACGAGTCAGCCTTGCCCAAAAGAGTCTCGGCGCGCTTGTAGGCGAACAGCGCCGCCGAGGGGATGCCGTTGGTCGACAACGTCGCAACTGTGCCGCCGACGCCCGCGCGAGGATCGATGCCATCAGGCGTCGGCTGGACGCTTGCGGGCTGCTCGAACGCGGTCGCCGGAACGTCTGGGACGGCTCCGCCGCCGCTGCCGTCTGATGCTGTTGCGAACGATGAGTTGGTCAGCGCAGCTCCCCAGGCGCCGACCAGTACTGCCATCGGGACCAAGGCGCTTGCCTTCTGCCACCGAGTGAGCTTGCGTGCTCCCATGAGTTATTGCCCTCCACCTTACAAAACGCGTAACTCGATGTTACAGCGCATCCGGACCGATGTGAAAATGGACCGGATACGAGAACAACGATCCCCACGACGCATTGTTACGCGGAAGCGACGCCGCCGCACCCCGAGGCAAGCCTACTTGGGACAATGGTGGTGTGACCCCGACGTCGTCCTCCCAACAGCTGTTTGACCGTGCCCTCGCCGTCTCACCGGGCGGAGTCAACTCACCCGTCCGAGCGTTCCGTGCTGTGGGGGGCACGCCGATCTTCATGCGATCGGGATCCGGGGCTTGGCTGACGGATGTTGACGGTGGTCGATTTGTCGACTTGGTGGGCTCGTGGGGACCCATGCTTCTCGGCCACGCACACCCTGAGGTGCTCGCGGCAGTCAACGACGCGGTTGCCCGAGGTACCTCGTTCGGTACCCCGTCGGAACCGGAGGTTCTGCTCGCTGAGGAGATCGTCACGCGTACGTCCGCCGAGTCCGTACGGCTCGTCTCGTCGGGCACCGAAGCCACTATGTCGGCGATCCGGCTCGCCCGTGGATTCACCGGGCGGGACAAGATCGTGAAGTTCTCCGGCTGCTACCACGGACACGTCGACGCGCTCCTCGCTGAGGCCGGATCAGGCATCGTCACCCTCGCCAATTTTCAAGAGGCTAGACCGGGAACGCCCGGCGTCCCTGCTCACGTCACCGCTGACACGATCGTGCTGCCTTACAACGACCGAGCGGCGGTCGAGGCGGCGTTCGCTGAGTATGGCGCGGACATCGCCTGCCTCATCACCGAAGCGGCACCCGGCAACATGGGCGTCGTACCACCGGCCGTTGGCTTCAACGCGTTCCTCGCGGAGATCTGCACCGGCAACGGTGCGCTGTTCATCAGCGACGAGGTCATGACCGGGTTCCGTGTGACAGCATCCGGTCAGTGGGGGAATGACGGCAAGGTTGAGGGCTGGGCTCCTGACCTCGTCACGTTCGGCAAGGTGATGGGCGGAGGCTTTCCTGCCGCCGCGTTCGGCGGTCGGACCGACGTGATGGACCTGCTCGCACCTGTTGGTCCCGTCTATCAGGCAGGCACGCTGTCGGGCAACCCGATCGCCACCACCGCCGGCCTCGCAACACTGCGGCTCGCGACCGATGACGTGTACACGACACTCGACGCCGCGTCAGCCGAGCTGCAGCGCCTCGTCGGTGAAGCGCTGGTCGTCGAGGGCGTCACCCACGTCGTACAGAACTCGGGGAGCATGTTCAGCGTGTTCTGGGGAGTTGACGCTCCTGTGACCACGTTCGAGCACGCCCAGGCGCAGGAGGCGTGGCGCTACAAGGCGTTCTTCCACGCGATGCTCGACGCTGGCGTCTACCTCCCGCCGAGCGCTTTCGAGTGCTGGTTCGTCTCGGCCGCTCACGATGAAGAGGCACTCTCTAGAATTGCCGAGGCGCTCCCCGGCGCTGCGCGAGCCGCCGCGCAGGCGCGCCAAGGATGAAGAGGACGACATGACTGAACGCACGATCGTGCACCTGATGCGCCACGGCGAGGTCCACAACCCCGACGGTGTGCTCTACGGGCGACTTCCCGAGTACTTCCTGTCCGAGCTCGGACACCAGATGGCTGCCGCTGCCGCCGACTGGCTGGCCAAGAACGAGATCGTGCACCTCGTCGCCTCGCCGCTCGAGCGAGCTCAGCAGACCGCCGAACCGCTGTCGGTGATCCTCGAGGTGCCGATCCACACCGACCCCCGGGTCATCGAGGCGGGCAACCAGTTCGAGGGCAAGACGTTCGGCGTCGGCGACGGCGCCCTCAAACGCCCGCAGAACTGGTGGAAGCTGCGCAATCCGCTCCAGCCGTCGTGGGGCGAGCCCTACAAAGACATCGCCGCCCGTATGAAGGCCGCCGTCGATGATGCGCGCGAGGCAGCGCGCGGCCATGAAGCCGTGATCGTCTCGCACCAGCTGCCGGTATGGACCGCGCGCCGGGCATACGAGGGCAAGAGGTTCTTCCACGACCCTCGCAACCGCGAATGCTCCCTCGCCAGCCTGACCAGCCTGACCTTCGACGGTGACGATTTCGTCGGGCTCACCTACAGCGAGCCGGCCGGACATCTGATCCCGGAGGCACTGCGCAAGAAGTTCGTCGGCGGCGCTTAGTGCAGAGGTTTCGTCTCCTGGCGGTTATCGCGGCGTTGGCCCTGGTCGCCGGATGCAGCGGCGCCGGCAACCGCGGGTCGACCGGCGGGTACGTCAGCGGCAACGGCGCGATCACCAAAGTTGCTCCAGCCGACCGCTTGCCGGCACCCACGCTGAAGGGCGAGGACCTCGACGGCAGGCCCATCACGTCCAGGACGTACGCGGGCAAGATCCTCGTAGTCAACGTGTGGGGATCGTGGTGCCCGCCATGCCGCAAGGAAGGTCCTGCCCTCAAGCTCGTTTCAGACGAGTACGCCGACAAGGACGTGCAGTTCATCGGCATCCTCGTCCGCGATGACGTGTCCTCGGCCAAGGCATTCAACCGCAAGGTCGGCATCACCTACCCGAGCATCGACGACTACTCCAACCGCAACGGTCTTGGCTTTGCGAAGTCGCTGCCGGCGCAGGCGATCCCGACGACGTGGATCATCGACATGAAGGGCCGAGTCGCCGTACGCATAGTGTCCGAGAACCTCACGGCCTCCACCCTGTCCGGCCTGATCGACGACGTACAGGCCGACGCGACGTGACCGACTGGATGAGAGAGACAGTCGGCTCGGGGTCACTTCTGCTTGCTGTCCCGATCGCCGTGGTAGCCGGACTCGTCTCGTTCTTCTCGCCGTGCGTGCTTCCGCTGCTTCCCGGTTACCTCTCCTACATGACCGGCGTTGGCGTGCAGGATCTCGAGTCGGCACGCCGTGGTCGCATGCTGATCGGATCGAGCCTGTTCGTGCTGGGGTTCTCTGTGGTTTTCGTCACGGGAGGTCTGCTTTTCGGCTCGATCGGCGTACGCCTTGGTGAGCATCAGCGAACGTTCTCTATCGTCATGGGCGTCGTCGTGATCCTGCTCGGGCTCGTCTTCATGGGGTTCATCCCATTGATGCAGCGTGAATACAGGATCCACGCCGTTCCGACCGTCGGCTTGGTCGTCGCGCCATTGCTGGGCGCGCTGTTCGCCTTTGGTTGGCTCCCGTGCGTCGGTCCGACACTCGGGGTGGTGCTGACACTGGCTGGCACTGAGGGCACCGCCGCACGAGGCGCGTTCCTCTCCTTCACTTACTGCCTGGGCCTTGGCATCCCGTTCATCCTGGCTGCTCTCGGCTTCGGGCGATTCATGCGCGCTCTTGAGTGGGTCAAGCAGAACCAGCGTGCCGTCAACGTCGCCGGCGGCGCGCTTCTCGTCGCAGTCGGCGTCCTGCTTGTCACCGGCGCATACGACTCGATGGTTGAGCAGCTGCGCAGCAGCTTCGGCACCGGGACGGCAGCCATATGAGCGAGCGCCAGCGAGCTCATCATGGGGCAGTGACCGACGGTCGCAGTGCGGTTCCGGCTCTTGGTAGTCGCGAGTTCACCCGGTGGTTCTGGCGCCAGCTGACGTCGATGCGCACGGCACTCTTCCTCCTTCTCCTCCTCGCGATCGCGGCCATTCCCGGATCTATCGTGCCGCAGCGCGGTGTCGATGCGCGCGCCACCGAGGCGTACCTCATCGACCACCCCAAGCTCGGGCCTATCCTCGACAATCTCGGCTTCTTCAGCGTGTTCACCTCGCCGTGGTTCAGCGCGGTCATCAAAACCGCCATATTCGCCTGAGCACCGGAATGCGGCTGCACATTGGCGTGCTCTGCCCCAAAGATCTCCTTCGCCCGGTCGATCGCCAGATTCTCAACCACATCTGCGAACTCGCAGCCGCCATAATAACGCTTGGATGGATAACCTTCGGCGTATTTGTTCGTAAAAACGGTTCCCGCAGCCTGTAAAACCGCCTCTGAAACAAAATTCTCCGATGCGATCAACTCCAGCCCATCCGTCTGCCGCCGCACTTCGTTATCAATTGCTTGACTGATAAGCGGATCCGTCTCCGCCAGGTTTGCTGTGAAAAAGTTATTCATTCGTATTTATTGAGGATCTTCCCAATTTCTGCTTCTAAAACAAGTACATCCGAGGTTGTTACACTCCAAACTATCTCGTCAGCGATATCGTCATACGCATGAGCAAGCAAATTGCGAAAATCGATTATTTTTCTGCCGTTCGACACTG
>CAZWZC010000011.1:0-37795 GCA_964638755.1 uncultured Aeromicrobium sp.
ATCACCTGATGAATCGAAGAACAGGCACGCTCCGGCGAGAACGGCTGACAATGCGAAGGCCACCGTCACGAGCCGGCCAGTTTGTGGAACTTCGTTCTTCCAATTCACCCGCACCATCAGGATCGAGTTGACTCCGAGGGAGACGATGGAGGTGCCGATCCGGGTGATCGCAAACGTCACGGCCGCCACGCCGGGGTCAAGGCTGGTCATCGCGGACACGTACACAATGGGCAGGATCGCTCCGACAAGCGCGCTGCCGGAATTTCCGATCAGGTGAAGCCGCCAGTTTCCCGGCGCCTCGACGTACGCCTCGGTGTCCGATGGTGCTTGCGGAGTTGAATGTGTTGTCCGCATGACCACGACGAATGCCACGACGCACCCGGCAAACCAGCCGACGCCGGGCAGCACGGCAGGAGCCTCGCCGAATGCGACACGAGTCGGAAGGAGGCATGCGAGGGCCAGGAGGTTGGGGCCCACCGTGAGGGCCGCGAGATACCCGGGCCGACCCTCGCAGGCAAGGCGAACCGCGTAGACGCCGGCCGCCGCGAGCACTCCACCACCGGCACTGAACAGCAACGGCACCGCAACACCCTCAACTGATGTCTGCGTCTCGGGAAGCAGCAGAACTGCCATTCCTCCGAGCGCAAACGAAAACCCGGCAACCGTGAAGGCCGAGCTACGCCATGCCTGAAAGCTCGGACGACCGACCGCAAGCAGGTACACGACCGACGTGACGAGAGTTGCCAACGATGCCGTGCCCACCTGCAGGCCGAGCGCGATGACGTCGCCGGACCTCGTTCCGGAGGTGGCCAAGATCGCCAGCATGGCAGCTGAGAGAAGCTGCGAAATGAGGGTTCCCGCGAGCACTTTCGCGTACGAGCCCGCGTTGAGGGAGGCGATCCGCGATGCAGCAGCCCGTGTGCGGATCTCAGGGGACCTCAATGCCCGAACGCTTTCACTTCGCCACCCGGCCAACGCTCCCGATCGTGTACGAACGCCAAGAACGAGGCGTTAAGCCATGGCGTTGTCACCCTGACAAGTGTAGTTTCCAACCCGCCTCAAGGCTGCTCGTTTGGATCGGCCGACCGACGGCGAACCGGTAGCCTTTCGCGCATGTTGACCCGCGAGTTGCGACCGCCGTCGCGGATCAGCCGACAGCAGCGAAGACGAATCAACCGGTCCCCCGTCGTACCCCATCGGGCGCTGTGGTTCGCGGGATTTCTGGCGGTAGCCGGTCAACGCATCTCGCTACCTCTGGGAGGTATCGAGATCCCGCTGTCGACCATCGGGCTGATATTCCTGTTCGCCAGCCTCATGCTCCTGTTCCGATGGACCGTGTCGGCGCCCGGCTTGGCGGCGTGGGGTCTGCTGCTGATCGCCGGTGCACTCTCGTACGCCCGGAACTCCGTGACGAACAGCGGGCAGACGTCGACAAGCCTGCTGATCTTCCTCGCGGTTTACCTGCCTCTGCTGCTTCTGCCAGGCAGGGACGGGCTTCGCGGCGCGGGTAACGTCCTGTGGTCCGGGATCTTCTCCGCGATCAAGGTGGGATGCGTGCTGGCATTGGTCCAGGTTGTGACCCAGCTGGCTGGTCTCGGGTTCTGGGATCCCCTCTATCACCTGCCATCCTCGGTCCAGACCGAGGGCTTCAACGCCCACTACCCGACCACGTACATCAACTACGCGTTCGGTCTCGACTTCAAGCCCAACGGCATGATCTTCCTTGAACCATCGTTCCTTTCGCTCTTTTCATCCATCGGTCTGGTGTGGATCGCACACGACACCTTCGCCGCCTCCAGACCATCCATACCTCCCCGTAGAGCACTCATGTGGACGATGGTCCTGGCTGCGGGTCTGGCCACATCGATCAGCGCCTCGGGGATTCCGGTACTGGCCTTCGGTGCCCTGCCACTGGTGCTGAAAGTTCTGCGTCGACCGGCCTATCTGATGGCGATGATCGCGCTCGCCGCTGCCGCCTACTTCTACGGTCTGTTCGACCCGCTGATTCGAAAGGCGACCGAAGGTACCGGGTCCAACACGAGTACGGGGCTTCGGATCGTTGCTCCCTACAAGCTCCTGCCCCCCTACTGGTATGAGCGTTTTGTGTTCGGTCACGGCCCGGGCACTGCTGAAGGCATCATCAACCACATCGGCGTGCAGAGCCTTTCGGCCACGACCGTCATGAAGCTCGCGCTGGAGTACGGGCTCATCGGAGTGGCCGCCCTCGCATGTGGGCTCGCCCTGACCCTGACACGCGTCGGCCAAGCGCCCCCATCGCTGATTCTGGCGGCGTTGGCCGCTTGGCTCATACCGTCTGAGGCGCTGCTCAACTCGATGCTCGCTGCGTGGCTGTTCTTCGTCCTGCCTCATTGGGACGGGGACGAACCCGACGAACGGCCCCCCGTACCAGACGACGGCCAGACTCAGCGCGGATCCGCAGAAGCGCTCGGCATCCTCACCAAGGAGCAGAGTTCGATTTAGCTCGTCCACCAGGAACTTCGTCACCTAGAATCAGTGATCGATCGGCGGAACAGTCTGCCAACGTCCGAATGGAGTTCGGGTGGACCTGCGCGACTACCTGGGCATCCTGAGAGCTCGCTGGATCCTCATTCTGCTCACCACGCTCGGCGTCATCGCGGTGGCCGCCGGCCTGACCTGGAGCGCGACGCCCCAGTACGCGTCATCGAGCCGGCTGTTCATCTCCACATCTGGCTCCACCGATGCCGGGGAGGCCAATCAGGGCAGCCAGTTCTCACTGCAGCGCGTGAAGTCGTACGCGGACCTTCTGACGGGTCAAGTCATCGCTCGCCGGGTGGTGTCGGACCTCGAGCTCGATGAGTCGCCGAGCGAGCTCTCAAACCAGATCTCGGCCAGCAGTGGACTCGACACGGTCATCCTCAAGATCACGGTCACCGATCCATCGCCCGAGCGGGCCGAGCTGCTTGCAAACGCCGTGGGCGATCAGTTCGTGTCATTCGTCGCCGAGCTCGAGACGCCCCCGGGCAAGGACCAGGCGACCATCAAGGCGACCATCGTCGATCCCGCAGAAAGGCCGACGACACCGATCTCGCCCAACCCCAAGCGAAACATCGGACTGGCTCTGCTCGTGGGGCTGCTGCTTGGCGCAGGTGTCGCCTTGCTGCGAGAAACACTCGACACTTCGGTCAAATCGATCGATGACTTGGAAGAGCTGCTCGACGCTCCGATTCTGGGCTCCATCTCGTACGACAGCGCGGCCGTGCGGACTCCGTTGCTCACCAACTCCGACGCGTACGCACCGCGCATAGAGGGGTTCAGGGTGCTTCGCACGAACCTGCAGTTCATCGACCCCGACACAGATCGCAAGGTCTTCGTGATCACCAGTTCGCTGCCGGGCGAAGGCAAGACCACCACCGCGATCAACCTCGCGATCGTCCTCGCGGAGGGCGGCGAACGAGTCGCTCTCGTCGAGGCGGACCTGCGTCGCCCCAAAATCGGTTCGTATCTCAACCTCGAAGGCGTTGTTGGACTCACCACTGTTCTGGTGGGTCGAGCCGATCTGCACGAAGCCATGCAACCCGTGTCCGGCGTGTCAGGGCTGGACGTGCTGGCGAGCGGACGTACGCCTCCCAACCCGGCCGAGCTCCTCAAGTCGGCCGCCATGGCCAACCTGATCAAGCAACTTCGCGACGAGTACGACATCGTGCTGATCGACGCCCCTCCTCTGCTGCCGGTCACCGACGCCGCACTTCTCGCGAGCCAGTCCGACGGCGCGATCTTGATCGTGAGACACGGAAAGACCACCACCGACCACGTGAGACTTGCCGCCGACCGCTTGAGCGCCGTCGGCGCCGAACCGGTGGGCGCGATCTTCAACATGACACCGGCCAAGGGTTCGAGCTCCTACGGCTACGGGTACGGGTACGCGCCCGATCAAACTGTCGCCGGCGACAAAGTTGCCAAGAAGTCCGGCCACCATGTGACCGGTGCAAGTCGTCGGTCACGCCGGCCGCGCAAATAGCCACGCCGAACTCAGCGAGCTCCGCCCCTGGTTGCGCTGCGCAGTGACCAGCCACTTTGGGTGGCTGGTCACTCGAGCGTTGCTTCTCGCTTTTGCGGCGGAGGTGGCGAGATTTGAACTCGCGAGAGGTTTAAACCTCAACCCGCTTAGCAGGCGGGCGCACTAGGCCACTATGCGACACCTCCCCGCCGCCTGCCGAAGCAGGCAACCGGAACAGGATACCGACCGCGAGGTGTCTCCGACGAATCGGTACCGACACTCAGCTGGGGTCGAAGCGGCGATAGCCATTGGCTGCATTGAGTCGGTCATAGATGTCACCGATGAGCTCGTCGCCGCGATCTCCCACATACGCGAGCGGAAAGCTGAGGATCGGATCGCTGCCGCGCATGAAGTAGAGACGCCCGTCTGCTCGATCCACGCTCTCCACGTCGGCCCATGGCATCGTGATCCGTCGCACCGTCAGGCGCCCACCAACACGCACACTGTCGTCGGACGTACAGATCACGATCGGCGGCCGCAGCGCGAGCAATGCCGCGTTGAGCACCAGCAGTGCAACCAGCGCGGCGCAGGCCCAGGCATACCAGGACGGGAGCAGGAATGCGCCAACCGTGAACGTCCCGATCGACATCACGTTGATGCCGAGAGGGCGCAGGACGAAGCGGCGGTCAAGTCGATAGTTCATGGAGCAGAGGGGGCGGGATTCGAACCCGCGGCTGACATTGCTGCCAGCGAGCGCTTTCAAGGCGCTTCCGATCGGCCGCTCCGGCACCCCTCCTGGGTGGCAGCACCAAGGTGCTGCGCCGAGAAGAATTGTCGCACTACTTGAGCGGAGCGAAGCGAGGTGGTTCGACTCGGACGACCTCTTCGATCGCCCTGCTCGCTCGCGACGACCTTTCCTTGAGCACCTGATGCCGTACGACGAGGCCGACGACCAGCCCAAGGATCGCCGAATAGAGGGTCGACAGGGCGATATATGTGGGGAACGCGCCTGGCGTCACGAGGGACGTCGTGAGCACAGCTGTGCCTATCACGGCGAACACCTGTATCCACCAGCCCTGGCGGCGCTTGGACCGCAGAGAAACACCCGCAACGAGCGCGGGGAACCCGACGAACACCTCGACCGGTCGCGGCACGCCGTTGATGTTCTGACGGGTCCAGATGACGGCGTCAGTGATGAACCGCACGAGCGTCTGGGATCCATTGCTTCGCACGTAGCTGCTGTAGACGAGGATCAACAGCACGACCCCGGCGATGCCAGCAATGATCAGGAAGTTCTGGCGGCCGATGCCGTGCAGTCCCGCTCCGAGGTTCCACACCAAGGTGATGGCAAGTCCAAGCGAGATAGCCAGCACGGCGAGGTTGAACCGCTGGTAGTCGACCGGTGCGTTCCAGGCCGCAACCGCGACGGTTCCGCTCAGAGCAACCATGAGGGTGACGACGTACTCACCGGTTGCCGTGACGGCTGACTCTGCTGGTCTGGTGACGAGCACCGCCCAGACCGCGGCCAGCACTGCTGTCAGCGCCGCCGAGGCGGCGAGCAGCATGTTGGTCTCAAATACCACAGCCGACACGCCAAGGACTGTGGCAAGTGGCAGCCAGATCCGCATGAACCCTCCACCACGATGAGTCAGGCCGATCGTGAAGACGATCATCAGCAACGCCGCCGATGGCCGCTCGATCCACGACGGTGCGCTCACGCCCGCAACTGACTTGACCGCAACGACAGACGTCGCCGTGCCGGCAGTGCCGACCAGCCAGGCCACGAACGTGAGGACCTTGACGGTACGAGCAGCACTCGGCGAGTCGATGCGAGGTGCCCGGGTTGGCACGTCGTACTCGCGCGGTACTGAGGAGTCCAGCTTGCGTCGGCCGCCCTTTGCAGGTCGACTCAAACTGTGACTCGCACGCTGGCGCCCGCTCATGTCTGAATCCTTCGGTTCGCGAGTGACGGATTGACGTCGCGCGCACGCGTCACGTCCTCGGCGTCAAGCACGGCCCGCACAATGGTCGGAAGGTTCTCGGCCTCGACAACGATAGATCCCCACGGATCGATCACCGCGGAGTGTCCGGTGTAACGATCGCCGCACTGAGCTGCGGCAACGACGTGCACCGTGTTCTCGATCGCCCGCGCTGTCAGGAGAGTGCGCCAGTGGTGCAACTTGTGTTCGCCGGCGACCCACGCGGCCGGTACGACCAGCAGTTCAGCGCCGGCGTCGATCAGCGCACGCCCGTGTTCGGGAAACCTCAGGTCGTAGCACGTCATCAAGCCGACTGAACGACCGGCGATGCTCACCACGATCGGCTCCACGTCGCCAGCACGGAGACGGTCGGACTCGCGGTAGCCGAACGAGTCGTACAGGTGGATCTTTCGGTACGTCGCCCGCAGCCCGCCGGAATCCACGACCACCAAGGTGTTGAACGGCAGGTTGTCGGTCTGCTCGAACATCCCGGCGATGACCGTGGTCTGGAGCCGCTCTGCCTCAGCGGTGATCATCTGGACGAAGGGCCCGTCAAGGGGCTCGGCGACGGGACGCAGGTCGAGGTCCGGCGAGCCGAAGTCATGCATGGAGCCCTCCGGGAGCACCACCAGATCGACCGCATCGCCCGCCGTCAGCTCAGCCAGCTGACTGGCGATTTCGGCACGGTTGGTCGCGGAGTCGCTCGTCGACGCCAGCTGGACCAGTGCGACACGCATAGGGACAATCTTGGCAGGTGCGACCTGACGGCCGACCAACGCAGCCATACCGCTGGGCTCAGCCCGCGTGGCGACCCCTTGTTGGACGGCGACGGACCAGACCCGAACCGACGGCCATGGCAACCAGCGCCATCAGCATCAGCCACAACGACAGTCCACCTGTGTCGGGGAGCAGACCGTTGCCTCCCGGTGCCTTGACCGAGGCGCCATCGCTGACCACCGGGTCATCGCCACCGTCATCGGGACCACCCGTCGCCCTCGCGAAGTTCACGATCTTCTCACCGTCATGGGCGGTGATCTTGGTTCGAACCAGAATTTCGGGCGCGGCACCGACCGGGAGGTTAGATGCGTAAGTGCATGTGATGGTTGCGGTGACATGGCTGCACGCCCAACCATCGCCCGAGGCACCCACGTACTTCAGGCCCTTCGGCAGATCGTCTGTCACCGTGACCGGTGCGGTGGTCTCTGTTGGGCCGAGGTTCGTGACCACGATCTTGAAATCTGCGGAGGTTCCGTGGACCTCCGACACCTTCTTGCTGATGCTCAGCAACGCCGTGCCCGAAACCGGATCGGAAACGGTGGACACGTTGTTGTCCGGATTGTCGTCGGCCGCAGGCGAGGCAACCGAAGCCGTGTTGGCAACGCTGGGGTACGCCGCGGGGCCCACCAAGACAGTCAGCATCAGCACCGAGGTGGCGCCGACTGCGAAGTCATCAGGACGCTTGCAGGTGACAAGCCCAGCGGCTTCAGAGCACGTCCATCCGTCGGCTGTGGCTGAGACATACGCCAACCCTGCAGGGAGCTGATCGGTCACCGTGACGGTGCCCGGATCCAGTGTCGGCCCACCGTTGTGGATGGTCAGCGAATAGTGCGCCACATCCCCGACCTTGAGCGTGCCCTCCAACGCCTTGACCACACTTAGATCAACCTTCGGCGGCACGACAACCTTGTCGGAGTCATGGTCGTTGGATGAATCGGTGTCCTCGGTGTCAGTCGAGACCGTTACGACATTGGTCACTTCAGGATAGGCAGCCGACGTCACCTCGACGATGAGCGTGATCGGTTCGGCGTCCGCGCCGACGGACAACGGGTCATCAAGTTCACAATCGGCGGTCACCTCGTCACAGGTCCAGCCGGTACCGCTCGCGCTCACATACGTGAGGCCGGTCGGCAACGCATCGGCGACCTCGACGTTGCGGGCCTCAGACGGTCCTTCGTTGTGCACCGTGACGGTGAATTCGAGCTGCTGACCGATCACGACTGGTCCGGAGTGTGTCTTGGTGACCGACAGGTCGGTCTTGCCGGTTGGCGTCACGCTGTCGTCGTCCCCGTCGTTGCCAGGGTCTGGATCCGAGGTCGCAGCATCAATGCTTGCTGTGTTGGCCAACGCCGTGCCCGCGGTGTCTGGACCGACGTGGACCTTCATCGCCAAGGTCGGCACATCGTCACCAGAGACCACCGGTCCTCCGGACACCAACGTGCAGACGACTTCCTGACCCGAGCCGGTGACGGCACCCGGCGTGCAGGCCCACGCGTCGTTGGCCGACACGTACGTCATTCCGACTGGCAGCTCGTCGGTCACCTTGATCGGTCCAGCGGCATCTGACGGACCAGCGTTGTGGCCGTCCAGCGTGAAGGTGAAGTCCTCACCAGCGACCGGAGTACCCGTATGCGTCTTGGTCAACGTGAGATCAGCGCTCGTGCTCGTCGTGATCGAGTCTTGGCTGTCGTTGTCGCCGGGCAGGTCTCCAGGCGTTGAGGTCGCCACCGTCGCGGGGTTGGTGATCGTCACGCCAGAGGCGACCCCGCTGCCGACCTTCGTCACCACGGTGATCTGGGGCGCAGCACCCGGTGCCAGGGTCGCCCGGGTACAACCCACCGCTGGGGTCTTGGTGCAGTCCCAGCCCCCGCCACTGATCGACACAATCGTGAGGCCGAGCGGCAAGATGTCGCCGACTGCGACTGACCGGGCGATCGACGGTCCATCATTGGTGACGTCGATCGTCCAGCTCGCGTTCGCTCCGGCCGCGACTGTGGTGTCGACAGCCTTCTTGACGATGGAGACATTCACCGAATCGGTGATCTCAGTTGGATCGACGTCGTTGTTGTTGCCGGGTACAGGATCGATGTTGGGGCCGTTGACCGATACGCGGTTGTCGACCGTCGCCGGTCCTGCATCGGCGGCGATGTCGAACGTCAGCGCAACCGTCGAGCTGGCATCGTCAACCAGTCCCGTCAGGTGGGTGCAGGTGACCTCACCAGGAGTGCTGTCGTCGCACGTCCACCCGGAGCCGCTGCTGGACTTGTAGGTCAGACCGTCGGGCACGGTGTCGGTGACAACGATCGGACCGTCGGTGTCGGACGGGCCGTGGTTGGTGACCTTGACGTCATAGGTGATCGACGTTCCGGCAACCACGGTGCCGGTGTGGGTCTTCTCGATCTCAAGATCGGAACGGATCAACGGCGTGTTGGAGTCGTCATCGGTCGAGCCGGTCGGATCCTCTGTCGCGGTGACCTTTGCCTCGTTGTAGATCTCGCCGGTGTAGCCGGAGGCCACCAGGACATTGAGCTCGACATCGGTGGCATTGGCCTCTCCGAGACCCAGCGCACCCGAAAGATCACACGTCACGGTCTGACTTGCTGCCGAGCAGGTCCAGCCCGAACCCGATGAGTCGACAAAGGTCAGGTAGGCGGGCAAGACGTCGACGATCGTGGTGTGGGTCGCCGTCGATGGACCGTTGTTGAGCACGTGGAGTGTGTAGGTCGCCGGGTTGCCTGCCGTTGCGGTGCCGCCCTTGAGTGACTTCTCCAGAAGCAGGTCGGCCGTGCGGGTCGGGGTCGTGGTGACGGAAGAGTCATCATTGGCGGGATTTGGATCATCGTTGCCGTGGACCGTCGCTGCGTTCTTCACATCAGCGGTCTGAGTCGCCGGGATCTTCACCTTCACGACGATCTGGTCCGCCGGGGTTCCGGCCGCGAGACCGTCATCGTGGGTGCAGGTCAGCACTCCCCCGACTGGAGCGGGGCAGGTCCAGCCGGTTCCCGCTGCGCTGACGAAGGTCGAGCCCGACGGCAGATCGTCAGCAACTGTGAACGGACCGTGCGAGTCCGAGGGCCCTTCATTGGTCACGATGAGCACGTAGGTCGCCACTGATCCGGCTTCTAGCGGGCCGGACAACGACTTGTCCAGAGCGAGGTCGGCCTTGACCTTCACCGTCGCTGTTGCGGTCGCGGTGTTGTCGGTCAGGTCAGTCTCAAAGGTCTTGCCAGCAACGACCGCCTTGTTGGTGAGCACGGTACCGTTGTTGGTATCCACGGCGACGAGCCCCTTGACCGTCAACGGCGGCAATCCCGGTCCGCCCACGGCAACTGGTCCGGCGTGGGTGCAGGTGATCGTCCCGGTACCAAGACTGCAGCTCCAACCGGTGCCGGTGCCGGTCACGTCGGTGAAGTGGCTCGGAATCGTGTCCGTGACGACGATCGGCCCGACTGACGCGTCAGGCCCTTCGTTGGTCACGTTGATCGTCCAGGAGTAGTCCTGACCAGCGACGGGGGTTCCGACGCCAGCTTTGGCGACGACCAGATCGGCGCGATGGATCTGGGCAGCGGCGGTCGCATCCGGACCGTGATAGTTTCCAGCTCCGCTGCTCGTCGCATCGGTGGCGTCCTCGGCCGCCACTGACACTTTGTTGACGTGGTCGACGGTGCTGCCAGAACCGGCGTCGGTCGTGGCTGCGGAGCCCGGTGTGGCCGTGTAGGTGATGACAATCGTCTGCCCGACGGGGAGCCCACTGTGCGCGAGATCGTTCCAGCTGATCGTCGCCGGATTGGCGTTGTTGTCGGTAGGGTCCTGTGGGTTTGCCGGTCCGGCTCCTGTCTGGACAGTGGCTGATCCGAGGTCGTAGCTCCAGTTCTTGGGCAGAACGTCGTCGACGTCGATGTCGTACGCGGGGCTCGCTCCGTCACTGGTGACCGTGATTTCGAAGTTCTGCGGCTTGTCGACGTACGACACTGCACTGCCGACGACCTGCTTGGCGATCTTGACGTGGGGGAACGCCGGAGTGACCTTGGCGGTCGTCTGCGGGCCCGTGTAGTGCCGACCACCTGTCGGGAGGCCGTCGAAGCCTGGCACGGAAGCAGTGTTCGTGAGGGCCGCTCCACTGAGCGTCGAGCTGGCGGCGAGCTTGGCGACGTAGGTGAACACCTTCGACGATCCCGGACCCGAGGTGGTCAGTGTGGCGATGGCAGGCCAGGTGATCGTGCCGCCACCGGTGGCGGTCGCCCCAGTCAGTACGCCGCCCGCGGCAGTCAACGAGCTCGGATCGACGATGACGCCGTCCGGAACGACATCCTTGACGGAAACATTGAAGGCGTCGCTGACATTCGTCCCACCCGGATTGGACACGGTCACGGTGTACGTGAAGTTCTCACCCGGGGCGGGGGTGGCCGAAACGACAGTCTTGGTGATGGCCGTCTTCGGTTCGAGCACCGTGAAGACAGCCGGCGTCGATGTGATCGTCTTGTCGAACGTTCCTGATGCCGATGTCGGATCGGTCTTGTTCGTCAGGTTCCACTTGACCGACACCGCGTTGGACCTGGTGCGACCGATCGTGTTGCACGTCGCGTTCGCAGTGTCTGTGCAGTTGTCGGCGACAGTCGCGGTGAATGCGATCGTCACCGTGCGCACCTTGGCGTCGGGGCCCAGATCGCCCAGGAACCAACCAACGTTCTGGCCACTCGTGCTCAGCGCGCTGCCGCCTCCGGGCGACGGAAGGGTGCACAGTGTGGAATCGGCGTAGAGGCACTTCACCGACGTCGTGTTGAGGGTGGATGCATCGAGCCCGGCAGGCAAGGCATCGATCAGTGACGCGTCAAAGAAGTTGATGTCTGCTGGGAACGTGCCCGAAACGGTGTAGCTGGCCTTCTCACCCACCGTCAGGGTGTTGTCGACGATCGTCTTGGCAGCGGCCGCTCCTGCCAGCGTCAAGGTCTTGCTGGCAGTGGTGGTGAGCACCCGCTCGTCGGTCACGGTGTTGCTGCCGTTCGCGAGGGTGCTGCCGGTCAAGGTTGCGGTGTTCTGGTAGGACGCCGCGCCAGCTGCGAACGGGTCGACTTTCGCTGTGTAAACGAGGGCCGTGGAGGCGTTAGCCGCGATCGACCCGATCGTCCAGGTGATGGCCGTCTTGCCAACCGCACAACCATTGACCGCGACACCCGTGCCCGCGGCGGGCGTGGCACCGGGGCCGACAGTCAACACCGTGAGGCCGGCCGGAACGCAGTCGACGACGACGGTGTCGTACAGAGTCGGTTTCGACGCTGCGTTCTTGGCTGTCAACGTGTACGTGACGGTCTGGCCTGCGACCGGGGCGCTGCTCGGCACCGAAGTCTTTGTCAGCGTGGGCGACGGCTGCACGATGTTGACAACCGAAGTCGCCGTCACGTCGGAGACGGGTACGGATCCGCCGGCGGTGGTCTTGCTGGCGAAGGTTGCCGTGTTGGTGCAGTCGGCGACCGTGGCGCAGGTGCCGGTGTAGCCGACCGCGACCTTCGCCTTGACCGTCACCTCAAACACCTGCGGCGTGGCGCTGGAGTTCTCCCACGTCGCGGGGAAGGTGAGCGTCCCGTTCGCATTGTTGAACGTCACGGTTCCGGGCAGCGGATCTGTGGCCGGGCTTGCACCCGTGGCGGAGTAGCCCGCGGTGGCGCTCACGAAGGTGAAGTTCGCAGGTGGCACAGGTGGCAGCGGATCGGTCAGGACGCCGTTGTATACCGTGGTGAGCGACGGCACGGTGGCGCGGATCGTGTAGGTGATGGTCTCACCGGGTACGGCGTCGTGGTCACCGTTGAACCCATCGGTCTGGTTCGTCGTGTTGGACTTGGTCAGTCCGACCTTCGGGAGCGTCACCTTCGCAATGTCACTCGCCGCCGGCACATCCTGGTCGGCCCCCGGTACGTCTGAATCCACATTGCTCGCCGGATAGTGAGGCGCGACACCACCCAGGTTGGTCGCCGTGTTGTAGGTACGAACTGACGCGGTGTTGACGTACGACGTGCCGACGCTGGTGTTGGTGGGGACGATCAGCTCATAGCTGAACGTACGTACGTTGGCGGCGTTGTCCTCCAACGGGGCCAACACATCCGTGTCGGGGAGGCTCCAGGTGATGACGCTCAGGGTGGAGGACCCCGTGTAGTGCGGGTGGCCGAGACCGACCGGCGGCGGGTCGAAACACGTAGCGATGGCCAGGTTCAGAGTTCCCGGCACCAGATCAGCACATCGGAATCCCACCGGGAGCACATCCCACAGGTCGATACCGTTGATGTCGATGCCGTTGCTGGCCGCATCCGTTCCCTGGTTGGTGACGTCGACCTGGTAGCGGACCCGGGTACCGTGCAGCACTGGTTCGTCATCGTTGAGGGCTGTGGGGGTCGGCAGGACTTCCTGGACCCGCTTGTCGACCTTGACCGGCGGTGGAGGTGGCACCTTGAAGTCGGCTTGGTCGCGCAACGACGACACCTTGCCGGCGCGATCGGTCCAGCGCAGCTTGGCGAGGTTGCCCTGCACGTCAACCGTGCTGGCAGGCGCTGCGGAGACGATCGCACTGAAACGGAAGGCTAAGACCTTGCCCTTGGCGACGTACAGGTTCGACCCGCTCGTGATGCCAGGCTTGAAAGTGTGGGTCCCGTCGGCGAATCCGGTGTTGATGGCGGCCTGGTCCACGGCGTAGGTCGCAGTGTTGGCTCCCGCTACCAGCTCGAAGGTGCCGGGCTCGTACGTCAGGTTGTCCGGCAGGTAGTCGGTGACGACCGGGGCTCTCGTCGATGTCGTGGTCGGGAACGTCACGCGCACCTGGAAGCAGACCCGCGAGCCAACGGTGAACGGCTCGTCAGCAGCCGCAATCTGCGAGTCTTTCCAGTGCCCCGCCCAGTCTGGGTCGTTGCACGAATGGGTTGCCGCGGTGTTGGGCAGCACACGCTTGTCCAGCTCGGGAGCGTCGGATGTGATGGTCGCGCTGGAATCGTCCAGAACAGCCTGGGTACCAGTCTCGCCGGTGTTCGCGATCGGGGTCGTCGTTCCGGTCAGTCCAACCGTGTTCGTGTAGGTGTCGCCGGCCGAGGTATCCGATCCGCCAGCATAGAGCGAGCGGTTGCGGGCCTTGTAGTCGATCGTCGCCGAACCGGTGGCGGCACTGATCGTCAGCTTGTTGAACGTGATATTGTAGACGCCGCCGTCGTGGTCGAACGTCTTGATCGCCTGGTTGCCCGACCCCGGAGGCACGCTCTCGCCGGTGGCCGCCGCCTGGGCCGTCGCTGTGTAGGTCGACGAAGGTGCGTCCGATGGGCACAGCCCGTCGGGCAAGGTGTCGATCAGCTCGATGTCTGCGCCGTCGGTGTACTCGCTGACCCGCACGAGCAGCCGGTAGCTTGTCTCGCCGTTCTGGTCGAACTTGTTGCCGCCAGGCAGTGACTTCACCACTGCAATGTCCTCGGAGGTGACTGTCAGCTGGTCGTCGGCAGTGACCGTGGTGCCGGTGGCTCCGTGGTTGTCCACGCCCTGGTACGCGCCGCTTGCCCGCACCAGATTCTTGTAGGCCTGCTCGGTGCCGGTCTCTCGAGTCGAATCGCCAGTGTTGTTGTCGAGGTTGGCGGTTGACACAAAACCAGCCGGCACGGTGGGCATGACGTTCTTTTTCAGCGGGATCGCCGCCGAGTACTTGATGACGTACTCCCCAGACGCTGCAAGGTTCGCCGGGAGATGCCATTCGACTCGGGTGTACACGCCAGACGGATAGCCCGTGGGGGGCGAGTCGGTCGTGGTCACCGAGAACGGTGTCGGGCAGTCCGAGCTGACATCCGGGCCCGCGTCGAGTCGTGGCGCTCCGGTGTACTCGCGATCATCGGCCGAGGTGTTGTCGGCGGTGCCGCAACCGAGGAACTCAAGTCCTGCGGGGATGTAGTCGACAACCGTCACATCGTTGGTCGGATTGATGCCGTTGTTGGTCACCGTCAGCGTGTAGACGGTCGTGCGGTCGTGAACACCGCGTACGAGCTCATGCTCCGGGCTCGGCTCTGACTTGGTGATCTTCAGCGCCGAGATCGAGGTCGAGGCGGATGCATTGTCACTGCTGATCACCGGGTTGGTGACAGCTGAGCCGCCAGCGTCGAACTTTGCAAGGTAGCGCTCGTTGGAGCTGACGTACCCCGTCGCTTGGTTGCCGACTGTCGAACCGACTGGGTAGTCCGTGACATCGGGGGACACGGTGTAGGTCAGCTTGACGTCAGAACCGTCAGGCAGATCGGCGACGTTGCTCCAGATCAAGATGGTTCGCCCCGTGGGCACTCCGAGTCCATCCTTCTCGGGGATGATCGTGGGGTTGCCCTGACCGATGGGGGCGGTCGTGCTCACATACGAGACTCCAACGGGAAGCACATCACGAAAGCTCAGGTTGTACTGGAGGTCAGAATCACCGTCGTCGGCTGGGTTGCTCGCCGTCAACGAGTACGTGATGTCATCGCCGAGCAGCACGGTTGAGGGTGCCGACTTTGACACCGTGATGCTGGTTGCCGCGGCCGCTGGTGTCGCTTGCAGCATGACAAGCCCGCCGCACGCCAGAACGGTCGACAGCAGCGCCGCCACGTTCCGGCGGAGCCGGTTTTGCTTGCGGCATGACAACCTACGGTCCCCTGGATTCACGTCAAACCCTCCCAGCGGGAGTAAACACCCAATCGACTGGCCGCAGAGCACAAATCGGTGCTCATCTCGCGATCGCCGCGCAAAGATCATCACAAATGACTAGATGACCTCAGACCGAGCTCTCCTGAATGCGAATCGCGCCAGAGAAAGGTCGCTACGGTGAACTCCATGCGTGCCGTTGTGGTCTCCCAGCCAGGTGATGTCGAAGCCCTCGAGGTGGTCGACCTACCAATCCCGGTAGCCGCACCCGGCGAGGTGCTGATCGAGGTGGCCGCCGCTGGGGTCAACCGCGCCGATCTGATGCAACGGCGAGGACTGTATGACCCCCCGCGAGGCGCCACGGCTGTTCTCGGGCTCGAGTGCTCCGGCTCGGTTGCCGCTGTCGGCGAGGGTGTCACCGACCTACCACCAGGCACCCAGGTCTGCGCGCTGCTGACCGGGGGTGGGTATGCCGAGTATGTGGCCGTGCCCGTCGGCCAGGTCTCACTGGTGCCTCGAGGAGTGTCCCTGCTTGAGGCGGCGGGCCTGATGGAGGTGGCCTGCACCGTCTGGTCAAACGTGTTCATGATGGGCAAGCTCGGCAACGGCGAGACTTTGCTCGTCCACGGTGGGGGCAGCGGCATCGGCACGATGGCCATACAGCTGGGCAAGGCCTTCGGAGCCCGCATCGCCGTCACGGTCGGCTCCGCTGAGAAGGCCACATTCTGCCGCGAGCTGGGTGCCGACATCGTCATCAACTACCACGAACAGGACTTCGCCGACGCGCTGGCCGAGCAGGGCGTCACCGCTGACGTCATCCTCGACATCATTGGCGCCAAGTACCTCGCCGCAAACCTCTCGGTGCTTTCGACTGCGGGCCGGTTGGTCATCATCGGTCTGCAGGGCGGGACCAAGGGTGAGCTCGACATCGGTGCGCTGCTCACCAAGCGTGCCGCCGTCATGGCGACGTCGCTGCGGGCCAGGCCGTCGGCCGAGAAGGCCGTCATCGTCTCGGCGATGGTCGCGCAGGTCTGGCCACTGATCGCCGATGGAACCGTACGTCCGATCATTCACGCGACCTACCCACTCGAGGACGTTCGCGAGGCGCACCAGGTGCTCGAGGAGTCCTCCCACATCGGCAAGGTGCTGCTCACCCTGTGACCGTGGATAGGGTGGACGCATGACTGAAGAGCAGCCAGAGACCATCGGGCCGGATGGTCAGCCCGTGTCTGCACCCAGCACCGAAACCGCCCTGTCAGACCTTGTCAATCAACCTGCCAAGGTCATGCGGATCGGTGGGATGATCCGTCAGCTCCTCGACGAGGTCAAGGCTGCGCCACTCGACGAGGCCAGTCGCGCCAGACTCCGTGACATTCACCTGCAATCGATCAAGGAGCTCGAGGACGGTCTCGCGCCCGAGCTGGTCGACGAGCTCGAACGACTCAGCCTCCCGTTCAACAACGAGACACCCTCAGAGAGTGAGCTGCGCATCGCACAGGCGCAGCTGGTGGGATGGCTTGAAGGTTTGTTCCACGGCATCCAGGCCGCTCTTTATGCGCAGCAAGTGCAGGCGCAAGCCCAGTTCCAGAACATGCGCCTCGCGCTACCGGGTCCAAACGACACCAAAGGTGACGATTCGGCTACATCACCGGTTCCGGGCGATCCGAATGGAATGTACCTCTAGGATGTGGCTTGATGTGAGCTGACGTTCGCCGGGGAGAAACGGTGGAGGTCAGTCGATTGGGAAGAGGGAGCCCGTGACCATCGTCACTGAGACGACGACGCCTCCGTGCATTCTTGAGCCGGAAGTGTTCCACGACGACTACTTGCACAACCCACCCGCGCGGCACGAAGTTTCGCGAGACGAGTGGCAGAAGATTGCGGTCAACCGCGCCACCGCGCACCGCCAGTGCGCCGGCTGTCCACTGATGGTCGAATGCCTGTACCGGGCAGTCGTCGAGATGGACGTGTCTGGCTTCGTGGCCTGCACCACCGAGGTCGATCGCCACAAGATGCGCGCCGAGCTGGGCATCCAGGTTGCACAACCTGCATTCCCGTTCGGCGGTGCCCGTGTGGGCGGCGGACCGCTGAGTCACGATGCTGTGATGGTGATGCGGCATGCCTACCCCAAGGACACGTGCGGACAGCTGGCTGAGCGTCTCGACTGCTCAACGTCGACCATCAAGCGCCATATACGCCGTGCCCGCGAGATGAAGAAGGAAGCCGCATCAGGGAGCTCGAACGTCCCGGCACTGCCGACGATCGACGACGTTCTGGACTGCTTCGACGGCCTGGACTCCAGCAAGGTCGCCTGAGTTCACGCGCCCCACAGCGGTGACGCTCGTTCGGGTTGTCCACGGATCAGCGGTCGGTGTCCGCGCAGCGAGGGATCGGCGATCCATCGTGAAGCGTGCACTCATCGACTACGCCGTGAATCGCCATCTCGACGGAGTCCGGTCGATGCGACGAGGGCTCGGTCTGATCCGCGAGTCCGTCGAGTCACCCCGCGAGACTGTCATGCGCTTGATGATCGTGTTCGCCCACCTACCGGAGCCGCGTTGCAACCAGAACATTCGAAGTGCGACCGGATCGTTCTTGGCTCGCGGAGACCTGGTGTACAGCCAATTCCGCATCTTGGTGGAGTACGACGGGTGGCATCATGAAAGGGATGGTCGCCAGCGCCAGGGTGACCTGATCCGGCGGGAGGCGCTCGTGGACGAAGGTTGGCGCGTCATCATCGTCACCGCCGAGGACATGAAGTCACCCAGAACGGTCGTGCACCGCGTGCACCGCCTGATGCGCAAGATGTCGGCAGTTCCATACCCTTCAGCGGCACCGCGGCAGCTGAAAGTGCCGACATCTTGGGGGCTAGAGGTAGCGCCGGAGCACGTCAACGAGACCGTCCTCGTCGATCGATCCGGTGACCTCGTCTGCGACTTCGAGCAGCGCTGACGGCGCGTGACCCATCGCAACGCCCAGACCGGCCCACTTCAACATCTCGATGTCATTGTTGCCGTCACCCACGGCCAGAACGTCAGCTGAGTTGATGCCCAGACGATCGCACAGGTAGGTCAGGCCAGATGCCTTGCTGACACCTTCGGGGGCAAGGTCGAGCCAGGCCGTGTAGCCGATGTAGTAGTTGGTGTCGGCCAGTCCGAGATCCTCGACCAGCGTCGCGAACTCTTCCTGGCTGTGGTCCGGCGCGCGGATGACGACGCGAGTCACCGGCTCGGCGATCAAAGCCTCGACAGGTTCGACGGTCATCGTGCCGTTGATCTCGCCGTCAGGGAAAGGCTTGTTCAGTCGGTAGCCCACGCCAATCTCTTCCACCGCAACGAGCACGTCTGGGACGCGTTCCAGCACTCGGCGCACTGCTTCGCTGGCATCGAAGGTCACCGTCTGGAGCAGTTCCACCGGAGTGAACGTGAACACCAAGGCACCATTGCTGGCGATCGCATACGCATCGTCGAAGCCGAGCAGTGCCGCAGTGTTGAGTACACCGGGGATCGCGCGTCCTGTCGTGATGACGGTCTCGACACCGGAGGTGCGTATCGCCCGTACGGTCTCGCGCACGGCAGGTGTCATGACGTTCGCACCGTCGACGAGGGTGCCGTCGACGTCGAGCGCAACCAACTTCGGCCGCCAGCCCGTCACGGCGCAGCCACCAACAAGAGCGCCATCACGCGAGCGGCCTCAAGACCTCACCCAGGAGCGGATGCAGAACGGCGGGAAGGCGAACAGATCCGTCAGCCTGCTGACCGTTCTCGAGCAGCGCGATGATCGTGCGGGTCATGGCGCACAGCGTGCCGTTGAGAGTTGCGGCCGGTGATGTGCCCTCGGCACCTCGTATGCGGATGTCGAGTCGTCGGCTCTGGAACTCGGTGCAATTGGACGCCGAAGAGACCTCGCGGTACTTGCCCTGCGTCGGTATCCAGGCCTCGCAGTCGAACTTGCGGACAGCCGAGAGACCGAGGTCCCCCGAGGCGACATCTATGACACGGTAGGGAAGCTCGAGGCCATCCAGCCACTGACGCTCCCAGCTGAGCAACCGCTCGTGCTCGGCGGCCGCCTGGTCGAGCGTCGTGTAGACAAACATCTCAACCTTGTCGAACCAGTGAACGCGAAAGATGCCGCGGGTGTCCTTGCCGTATGAACCGGCCTCGCGTCGATAGCAGGGGCTGAACGCGGCATAGCGCCTTGGCAACGATTCGACCTGAAGGATCTCGTCGGAGTGATAGGCCGCAAGTGGCACCTCCGACGTGCCGACCAGATAGAGGTCATCCTTCTCCAGGTAATAGACGTCGTCCGCCGCCTGTCCAAGGAAGCCGGTGCCCTCCATCGCGCGGGGCTTGACCAGCGCTGGGGGGATCATTGGCGTGAAGCCCCAAGCCGCCGCCGTGCTCATCGCCAGCTGCGTCAGCGCGAGCTCAAGCTGGGCGCCGACGCCGGTGAGGTAATAGAACCGCGCACCGCTGACCTTGGCTCCACGCTCGGTGTCGATCGCACCGAGCATCTGTCCGAGCTCGAGGTGATCTCGCGGCTCGAAGCCCTCGGCAGCGAAGTCGCGGGGGGCGCCGACGGTTTCCAGCACGATGAAGTCGTCCTCGCCGCCCTCGGGTGCATCGGCCGAGGCGAGGTTGGGAAGCTGCTTCATGAGCTTGTCGAACGACGCAGCCGCTTGAATCTGAGCAGCCTCGGCATCCTTGACCCGCTGGCTGAGCTCCTTGGTACGAGCAAGCAACTCGGCCTTCTCCTCGCCCTGCGCCTTCGGAATCAGCTTGCCGAGGTTTTTCTGCTCACCCCGTACGGCCTCGAATGTCGCGATGGACGACCGGCGCTGCTCGTCGGCGGCGATGAGCCCATCGACGATGTCAGCGGACTCACCCCGCCGACGCTGCGCGGCTCGTACGGAGTCTGGGTCATCTCGCAGGATTCGGGGGTCGATCACCGCCTCAGCCTATCTGTCACGCTCGGACGACTCGGGGTGACAATCACTCGGGCACGGGAGATCCTCTCGACACTTGTACTGGTGCCGGTCGATGGGGCATCGCGAGAGTTGCGGCGCGCTTGATCACGTCGCCTACTACGCTGGGGCGACCCTGCTAGGCCGGGAGAAGCGAGGAACTGTGTCGTTCGACCTGCGTCGCGCCGAGCCCAGCCGTGCCGGTGCGCTCACCCGGCTGATCGCCGCGCTGACTGCGGTGTTCGTCGTGCTGGCGATCTTCGTCGCGACAGGACTCAATGCACTGCAGTCGATCGACGACGACATCGGCCAAGCGGCATACGACTTCAGTGCTCGTCATCCCGGGTTCGTCGACTTCCTCGACGGGGTCGCAATTGTGTTCAGCAACCTGTCGTGCGGTGTCGTTCTCGCCCTGGGTGCTGCCTACGCGATGTGGCGCCGAGAGCGTCAGGTGGCGTTGTGGATCGTGATCAGTGGCATTGTCGCGATCGGCGGCAACGCACTCATCAAGCAGATATTCCAACGTGAGCGGCCGGGCTTCGACAAGCCGCTGCACGAGATCGGGGGCTACTCGTTCCCCAGCGGGCACGCCGCCGGATCGGCGATGTTCTTCACGATCGCTGTACTGATGGCAATCGTGGTCACGGGTCGCGGCTGGCGCCGCCGCAGCATCGTTGCGATCCTCATCCTGATTGGTCTCGGCGTCGGCGCCAGTCGTGTCCTCCTCGGCGTTCACTACGCCAGTGACGTGGTCGCCGGCCTTTGCTTCGGTGTCGCCGTCACGGTCGGTCTGTGGCTGTTGTTGGTTACCGACGCGACACGGCTACCGCATGAGCTCGCTGTGCTGACCGGCTCAGGACGCAAGCGGGTCGCCGTCGTGCTCAACCCGTCGAAGATTGCAGATGTCGAAGACTTCAAGGAGCGAGTTCGTGCGGTCGCCGCTCGAGACGGCTGGAGCGAACCGCTGTGGTTCGAGACGACGATCCAGGATCCCGGCTATGGTCAGGCGGTCTCGGCCCTGGAGGCGGAGGTTGATCTGATCCTTGCCGCCGGTGGCGACGGTACGGTGCGCGCGGTGTGTGAAGAGGTCGCCCGTACGGGTGTCGCTGTCGGAGTGCTCCCGCACGGCACCGGCAACCTGCTCGCCCGCAACCTCGGCATACCGCTCAACACCCGCGATGCGCTCGACGTCGCATTCAGCGGACAGGACCGGGCAATCGACCTTGGCACATACAAGACCGACTCCGGCACCGACACGTGCTTCCTGGTGATGGCTGGACTCGGTATGGACGCCATGATCATGAACGGTGTCGACGACCAGCTCAAGAGCAAGGTGGGCTGGCTCGCCTACTTCGTCTCCGGGGTGAAGGCTGCGCGCTATCCCGCCATGAAGGTGCAGATCTCTGTTGACGATGGCGACTTCAAGAAGTTCAAGGCACGCACCGTCGTCGTCGGCAATGTCGGCTTCCTGCAGGCAGGGATCCCGCTGCTGCCTGATGCCCAGATCGACGACGGCACCCTCGACGTCGTGGTGCTGGCACCGAAACGTTTCATTGGATGGTTGGCGATCATCGTGCGGGTGCTCGGCCGCCGGCGTCGCACCAACGAACAGCTCGGTAGGCTCACCGGCAGCAAGGTTGTCATCCGCGCGGAGAAGCCGATGCCGATGCAGCTCGACGGCGATCCGGTCGGCGAAGGTCTCGAGATCACCGCCGAAGTGCAGCCCGGCGTCCTACTCGTACGAGTGCCGGTCGCACTCGCGCCGGCGCAGTTTTAGGGCGATGCCAAGAGATCGTCGAGCTTGGCGTAGCCGTCGCGTACGCCCTTCTCCATCGCATTGACCATCTCGTCGCGAACTTCGACCGAGGGCGCGACCGACACCGAGCGCAAGCGGGTGCGGCCGTTGTCGAGGTCCTCGAACGTGAAGGTCTCGTAGAACACCTCTCCTGGGGTGCCCATGAACTCAAACGTCTGGCTGAACCCGTCGACGCTCGGGTCACCATGGAACACGCCACGGAACTTGAACTCGTCACCGCTGGGGTTGCGATGGGTAAATGCGTACGCGCCACCGTGATGCGGCTCGAACTCGGTGACGACCATCTCGTAGCCGTTCGGACCGACCCATTGTGCGTAGATCTCGGGGTCCGTGTGCGCGGCAAGCAGCTGCTCACGGGTCGCGTTGAACTCACGCGTCATCTCGATGTTCTGTGATCCCGGAACTGCTGTGATCGTGAGTGTGTCTGTCGTTTTCATGTCCTACTCCGTGTTCTCGTTGATTGATTCAAAGAGCTGGTCCAGGCGGTCGTAGCTCTCGCTCCAGTACGTGCGGTAGTTCGCCAGCCAGCCAGTCGCATCCTTGAGTGGCTCGGCCTCAAGATGGCTGAGCCGCATGGTTCCCAGCCGGTCGCGCGAGATCAGCCCCGCCTGCTCTAGCACCTTGAGGTGTTTGGAGATTGCTGGTTGGGACATCGTGAAGAGCGCCGTGAGGTCACCGACGTTGGTGTCGGCCTCGGCGAGCTGGGCCAGAATGGCACGACGCGTCCGGTCCGCCAGTGCACCGAACACCAAGTCGAGCTGGTCATCGTTCATCGCATCTCCGATCATCGCATCTCCATAACTATTTGGTTATAAATAACCACATTGTCATGGGTCCGTCAAGACGTGGAGAACTAGGAGTAGTCGCCGATCTCGGCGAGGAGATCCCGTTTGACGGCGTCGTCGGCGAACGATGCCCGTACGGCTGCCCGCGCCAGATCGGCAATGCCGGCGTCGTCAAGGCCGAGCAGATCTGCCGCGATGGCGTACTCGGCATTCAGTGTCGTGCCGAACATCGGCGGATCGTCGGAGTTGATCGTCACCGGCACGCAGGCCGCGACCAGGATCGGCAGCGGATGCTCCTCCATCGACGGCACTGAACGGGTCCGGACATTCGACGTCGGGCTCACCTCGAGCGTGATGCCGTGCTCGGCGAGGTACGCCATCAATGCCGGGTCCTGCGCCGCCGAGATGCCGTGACCGATTCGCTCGGCGCCCAGGTGGTTGATCGAGTCCCAGATCGTCTCCGGGCCGGTGGACTCTCCAGCGTGCGGCACCGAGTGCAGACCCGCCGCGATCGCCTGCTCGAAATGCTGCGAGAACTGGGGCCGTGGCACGCCGACCTCGGGACCGCCGAGCCCGAACCCCACCAGCCCGTCGGGCCGCAGGCGCAGCGCGGTGTCCAAGGTGACGTCAGCGGCACGCACGCCCGACTCACCGGGAATGTCGAAGATCCACCTCATCACGATCCCGAAATCGGCCTCGGCCTTGCGACGCGCATCCTCCAGCGCCTCGCAGTATGCCTCTGCCGAGATGCCAACGGCGATCGATGTGTACGGCGTACAGGTCAGCTCGACATATCGGACGTTCTGGGCAGCGAGGTCGCGAGCCACGTCGTAGGTGAGGGTCCAGATGTCCTCGGGCGTACGAAGCAGGTCAACCACCGCGAGATAGACCTCGATGAAATGACCAAAGTCGGTGAAGGTGAAGAAGTCAGCCAGCAGCGTCGGATCGGACGGCACCGGAGTATCGCCCTCGTGCCTGGCGGCCAGCTCGGCCACAGTGCGGGGCGAGGCCGATCCGACGTGATGGACGTGAAGCTCAGCCTTGGGCAGGCCCTCGATGAATGTCACGAGCCCACACTATCGACCAAATATGGTGAAGAAGCCGCGGCGGAGGTGGGCTAGCCGGCGGCTTGTTGTCTCTGGATAACCGTGCCTCGGTCATCGAACGTGACATCGACGGTGACGAGCACTTCATCGCCCATTGAGAACTCCACCCGGTTCTCCTCAGCGCTCAGGTTGCCGGCAGTGCCCTCTTCGAGCCAGGTGGTCGAGCCGATCACGCTGATCAGCGCTACCTTGGCGCCATTGTCGATCTGGCCCCGGAACACGACCGGACCCGGCCCGCTGTCGCGGATCACCAAGGCTGTACGGCTGACTGATGGGTCGTCTGTGGAGACCGTGTTCTGCTCCGCACCGCCCGCGCGGCCGAAGGTCCACTTGTCGTCATCGACAAGCACCACCTCGCCGCTTTCGCCGGTTGCGGTCTTCCACGTCACGGTGAACACATCAATCCCCTTTTGACTACATCTTTGATGTTTACACCTTCTGGGCGTTTCCGCCTAGAAACACCGAAAACGTACGCAGGAAGTAACTCAGGTGCCCGGGACGATCGCGGCGATGATGGTGCCGTCGGCGCGACGTCGGCCAAGCACCGGAGGAGGTTCGCCTTCGAGGCGCGGACCCTGCCCATCGAGCGGCACGGTGACCGGATCGCCCGGCAGCACGGTGACGTCCTCACCACGTACGCGAAGGGTCGCCTGCTTGCCCTCTTCAACCTCGAGCTCCAGCTCGCTCTCCCGAACGGTCACCTTGACTCGCGTACCAAGCAGCGTCACGCGGTAGACCAGCGAGTCCCAGCTCGTAGGGAGGCGTGGATCGATGCTGAACACGCCACTGTGGTCGCGGAATCCGCCGAAGCCTGCCACCAACGCGCTCCACACGCCACCCGTGGATGCCACGTGCACACCCTCTGAGGTGTTTTGGTGACGGTCAGCAAGGTCGACGTACAACGCTGCCATGAAGTAGCGAAGCGCGAGATCGTGGTAGCCGACCTCGGCGGCGATGATCGACTGCACGACTGCAGACAATGTCGAGTCGCCTGTGGTGATCGGGTCATAGTACTCAAAGTCGGCACGCTTCTCCTCCGGCGTGAACTGCTCTCCCTGCAGGTACAACGCCAGCACGACGTCAGCTTGCTTGAGCACCTGGAACCGGTAGATGACCAGGGGGTGGTAGTGCAGCAGCAGCGGCCGCTTGTCCAGTGGTGTGTTTTCCAGGTCCCACACCTCGCGCTCAAGGAAGTGTTGGTCCTGCGGGTGTACACCCAGATGCTCGTCGAACGGAATGGCCATGTCGTCGGCCGCACGTTCCCAGTCAACGATCTCGGTCTCGTCGAGGTCCAGGCGTGCGACGACCTGGTCGTACTCGATGCCGTCGCGGATCGCGAGCTCGCGTACTGCCTCAACGGCACGACGCAGGTTGAACCGCGCCATGACATTGGTGAAGAGGTTGTCGTTGACCACCGTCGTGTACTCGTCAGGTCCGGTGACGCCGTGGATGTGGAACGTGCCGTCCTCCTCGTTGCGCCAGAAGCCGAGGTCGACCCACATGCGAGCGGTCTCGACCAGCATGTCGATGCCTTCACGGGTCAGGAAATCGACGTCGCCGGTGGCACCGAGGTACTGACTCAACGCATACGAGATATCGGCATCGATGTGATATTGCGCGGTGCCTGCGGCGTAGTAGGCCGAGGCCTCCTCACCATTGATCGTCCGCCACGGAAACAACGCACCTTTCTGAGCGAGTTCCTTTGCCCGCTTGCGAGCGGAGTCCAGCAGCGAGTAACGAAAGCGCAGGGCATTTCTGGCCGCTCGGGGTGTCGTATAGGTGAGGAACGGCAGTACGTAGACCTCGGTGTCCCAGAAGTAGTGGCCGCCATAGCCGGATCCGGTCACACCCTTGGCCGGTATGCCGGTGCCCTCCGCGCGGGACGACGCCTGTGCGAGCTGGAAGAGGTTCCACCGCAGCGCCTGCTGAACGTCCGGCTGACCCGGAACCTCGATGTCAGACCGTGCCCAGAACTCGTCGAGATAGGCGCGCTGGTCGGCGAACTGCTGATCGAGGCCCTCTTCCTGGGCGCGGTCGAGCGTGCGGCGGCAGCGATCGAGCAGCTCACGCGACGGGACACCTCGCGAGGTGTGATAGCTGACCAGCTTGGTCAACGTGATCGGCTGCCCCGGCTCCGCGTCGATGCGATAGGTCAGCTTGGCCAGGTCGTCGTCGGTCTGGATGCGCTTGGTGTAGGTGTTGGCGGTCTCCAACACGTGGTCTGCGGCCACGGCAAGCGTCATTCCGCTCTCAGCACACTTGTAGCCCAGCGTCACTCGACCGTCGGCAGCATTGCCGGAGTTGCTCTCGGGGATGAGTACACGATGGCGCATCTCGCTTGCCTTGCGCGGGTCGACACCTTCACCCATCGACATCGAGCGGACGTGGTATTCGTCCTCGCCGTCCTGGCGGTTGAGAATCTGCGAGGAGATGGCGACCGGCGCATAGTCGTCGAGCATCGTGACCTCGAACGTCAGCACAGCGAGATGTCGCTGCGTGAAGGACACCATCCGACGCGACTTGATCTGCACACGTTTGCCACCGGGTGTGCGCCAGAGGACCGACCGCGACATGACTCCGGTGCGGAAGTCGACATCGCGTTCATACTCGATGAGGTCGGCGATCGGCAAAAGCAGTGGCTCGTCGTCGACATACAGCCGGATGACCTTGGAGTCAGGCACGTTGACGATCGTCTGGCCAACCTTGGCAAACCCGTAGGCCTCCTCGGCGTGGTGAATCTGCCAGGTCTCGTGGAAGCCGTTGATGAACGTGCCGTGCGAGTAGGAGTCGCGCCCCTCGTCGACGTTGCCGCGCATGCCGAGATATCCGTTGGCGACGGCAAAGAGGGTCTCGGTGATGCCAAGGTCCTCTGAGCTGATGTGGTTCTCGACCAAGCGCCACTCATCGACCGGGAAACGCGCTCGGTCCATGAACTCGTGATGCTTGGGCGCGATGTGCGACGGACTCATGCCGCCACCCCCGTCACGCGAGCTCGCCCAGATCGTCGACGACAAGATCCGCGCCGTTCTCCAGCAGCTTGTCCGCACCGACCCCGCGGTTGACCCCGATCACCAGTCCGAAGCGACCGGCGTGTCCGGCTGCGACACCAGAGAGCGCATCCTCAAACACGACGGATCTCTCTTTTGGTACGTCGAGCTGCCGGGCCGCGTCGAGGAAGGTGTCCGGTGCGGGCTTTCCGGCGAGATGACGCTCCGTGGCGACACGCCCGTCAACGATCACCGGAAACTGGTCGAGCATGCCAGCGGCCTTCAGGACGGCCTGCGCATTGCGCGAGCTCGAGACGATGGCGACCTTGACGCCGCGATCGACCAGTTTCTGCACGAGCTTGACCGAGCCAGGGTAGGCCTCGACACCCTCGGACTCGAGGATCTGCTCGAACACCTCGTTCTTGCGGTTGCCGAGACCGGCAACCGTCTCGTCCGTCGGCGGATCGCTGGGGTCACCCTCCGGCAGGTCGATGTCCCTCGACTCCAGGAACGTACGCACGCCGTCGTAGCGCGGCTTGCCGTCGACATATGTGAAGTAATCGTCCTCCACGTACGGTTCGGAGACGCCTCTGCTCTCAAGAAATTCGCCGAACATCTTGGCCCAGGCGCGCATGTGGACCTCTGCGGTCGGCGTGATCACACCATCGAGGTCGAAGAGCGCTGCGTCGTAGTCATTCCAGTCCACCCGGCAAGCGTACGGCCGTCGGTTCGCGATCGTTTGGCCAACGCCCACGCTCACGCCGTGACAAGCATCCAAACGTCACTAGGCTGTTGGAATGGCGTTGGGTGCAGACAGTGAAGTTGGGCGACTGCGGACGGTCATGTTGCACCGCCCGGGACCTGAGCTGGGCAGGCTGACCCCGCGCAACAACGACTCCCTGCTGTTCGACGGTGTGCCCTGGGTCGGCCGCGCACAGCAGGAGCACGACGCCTTCGCGCAGGCGCTGCGTGACCACGATGTCGAGGTTCTCTACCTGATGGATCTGCTCACCGAGTCACTCGGCGAGGCAGACGTACGCGCCGGCATCATCGAGGCAACCACCTCAAGTCTGCGACTCGGTGATGGACTACGCGACCACATCGCCCGGGTGATGACCGACCAGGCCCCGGCCGAGCTCGCAGTGACCCTCACCGCCGGACTGCGAAATGACGAGGTCCAGAGCTTCACCAGCATTGTCACGAGCCTGCTGCCGCCCGAGGCGTTCCTCGTCGACCCGCTGCCGAACCTGCTGTTCACTCGTGACTCGTCGGTGTGGCTGCCGGGACGTGTCGCGATCACCAGCCTCGCGATGCCAGCCCGGGTGAGAGAGACGCAGCTCACCGGGCTGATCTACGAGCACCACCCGCGATTCGCCGGTGTCCCCCGCACGCACGGACCCCACCTGGAGCACCTCGAAGGAGGCGATGTCCTGCTGCTCGCTCCCGGTGTCTTTGCCGTCGGGGTCGGCGAACGTACGACTCCGGCTGGCTTTGAGCGGTTCGCCCGTGAGGCGCTCACGGCCGGACTCGCCAAGATCGTGCTTGCCGTGCCGATCGCCCAAGAACGCGCCACCATGCACCTCGACACCATCGTCACGATGGTCGACGTCGACTCGGTCGTGATGTACCCCAACATGGCCAGCAACCTGCGGGCCCATCCCGTCACCCTCGCCGACGGAGAGCTGGTCGTGGGTGCCGAGGCCTCGTTCTTCGACGCCGCAGCGGCCGCGATGGGCATCGACAAGCTGCACCAGATCGACACCGGTCTCGACCCGGTCACCGCCGAGCGCGAGCAGTGGGACGACGGCAACAACACCTTGGCGATCGGTCCACGCCTGGCTGTCGCGTACGAGCGCAACGAGCAGACCAACGCTCGTCTTGAGGAGCACGGCGTCGAGGTCATCGCGATCAGCGGTTCAGAGCTCGGCTCAGGCCGGGGCGGCCCCCGTTGTATGTCGTGTCCCATCGACCGAGACTGAGCCTGTGCAGACAACGACCCTCGAGGCGTTCGAGTCTGAGCGACCTCGCCTGCTCAGCGTCGCCTACCGGCTGACCGGCAGCGTCGTCGACGCCGAGGACGCCGTCCAGGATGCGTGGCTGAGGCTCGAGCGCACCGACGCTGACATCTCCAACCTGCAGGCTTGGCTCACCACGGTGGTCAGCAGGATCTGTCTCGATCGCCTCACCTCGGCTGCTGTACGCCGCGAGACGTACATCGGTCAGTGGTTGCCCGAGCCGATCGTCACAACCTTCGAGGCAACAGATCCCCTCGCGGCTCTGGTGCGCGACGAGGAAGCCCGGTTCGCAGCGCTCGTCGTACTGGACGTTCTCCCACCCGCCCAGCGAGTGGCATTCGTCCTGCACGATGCTTTCAGCGTTCCCTTTGACGAGATCGCTGAAGCGCTCGGAGTCGATGTGGCAAATGCCCGTCAGCTCGCGTCCCGGGCCCGCAAGTCGGTGGCCGATCCGCCACCTCCGGTGTCCGATGACGTGCACAACGAAGCGGTTGGGCGATTCCTCGAGGCGATGGCGACCGGTGACCTGCAAGCTGTCGTCGCCACATTGCACCCCGATGCAATCGTGATGGGCGATGCGAACGGTACGACGAGCACGACCGTCAACGTGATCCACGGTGCCGAGAAGTTCGCGCGGTTCTACCTGGGGCTGATGAGCCGCTACGGCGAAGGGTCACTCGAATCGATGGTGCCAGTGCTGGTCAACGGTCAGCTGGGACTCGCGAGTCTTGGTTGGGCCGGCGAGACTGCTCGGCAGAGCTCACCGCCGCGGGTCGCAGCATTTGCGGTCCGCGACGGCAAGGTGTGGGGGACGTACGATGTCGCCAACCCCGAGAAGCAGGGCGGCGTCAGGCTTCCGCAGTGGCCGGCTCGTCGGTAGCCCAAGGCACCCGGCACGAATCGCCGGAGCTGAAACCCTGGTCGGTGATGCCGAGAGCGTGGTTCATCCGAGCACGCTGGTTCTCGTGCGAGATCTGGTATGTCAGCTCAAGCATCCCGGCCTCGCCGTATGCAGCCAACAGCGATGCGACCTGCTCGTCGGTCACTTCCATCGGCGTGGATGTCATGGCATCGGAGTACCGAATCACCTCACGCTCAGCATCGGTGAACTTGTCCGACGCCTCGAACTCGCCAATCTCCTTGAGCCGATCGATGTCGAGTCCTTCGAGCCGCTGCGACATCGCGCCGAAGTCGACGCACCAGGAGCAGCCGACCGTCCACGCCGTGCGATAGACCGCGAGCTGGATCAACGACTCAGGAACGACGCTCATGGCCTTCTGCAACGCAAGCTCATGACGGGCCGAGGCAACAAACAGCTTGCGATGATGTGCCAGGACGGCGAACGGCTCAGGCACCTCGCCGAGCTGCTTTCGCGCCATGCGGTAGCCGATCTTGATGATCGGCCCGGCGTCCTTGGGGTTGACAGGGGTGATGCGAGGCATGGTGATGACTCCTGCTCTGCGGCGCCGATTGCGCCACTCACCCCTCAGACGACAAAGCCCCCCGAGATGTGACAACCCGGCCGCCCGCGGCCGACTGTGAGCCGACATGTTCGCGCGAGCATCTCGGCTCACTTCGCCTCGCAGTTCAACGCCTTCGGCGTGAGACGCTCACGCTGCGCTGGCGCCCTTCGGCGTTCGGCCGCGAGCGGCCTCAGCCTCAGCGAATCGTGACTTGGCGGCTGGTGAGGGCGCTGCGCGCCGAGCGTTGCTCAGCAGTCAGTGGGGTGTCGTCCGCGAGCGCATCGTCGAGCCTCGCCGCGAAGTCGACAGCAGGCTTCTCCAGCTCGGCCGCGTCAAGCTCGAACTCCCACACTGGTACGAGCAGCCCGTGTGCACGGAAGTGACCGATCAGCTTGCTTCCTTCACCGAGCGTGTCCGCTCCCACGACCCGCAAGCGCGCCAGAGCATCAAGCAGCAGCTTCTCGTCATGCATCAGGATCCAGCGGAGATATCGGTGCGGCTCCATCTCGGTCCAATAGGCGGAGTCCACCGACTCCAGCCGTACCGTCGGCGCGATCGAGTCGTTTGCCTCGGTGAGCAGCTCCGCTGTTTCCGGGGAGTCGTCCAAACCGGCAACCCAATAGTCGAAACCGTCATGCATCTCGACATCGAACGGGCTCGCCGGGTCGACCAGATCCTGCATCCGGGCCCCGACGCCCGGATCGGTCACCGGAATGGGTTGTCCGGGCTCGAGCGCAAGACCGGTCTCGACTATGTGGGCAAGGTCGCGACTGATGTCGCCGAAGTTGTGCGCAACCTGGAGCCCGACCCAGATCTCACCGTCGGGCCTCACAATGCCGGCTCCGGACCCCGGCAGGGACGAGCAGATGCGTACGTTCTGGCCCGTCTTGAGCGTCACGCGAGCCGTGGCTGACGGGACGAACTCGCGCAGCGCGATCCAGTCGGCTTCACCGGGGAGACCCTCAAACGTCCGGGCGACGAACGGCATGCGCGCTTTGACGGTCTTGTTCTTGGCTCGCGATTTCTTGCCCACGAAGGGCCACTCTAGGGGGCGGGGTACGGCACGGTCAGTGCAGGCTCATGACGAGCTCGGCGTTGACCCGGGTGCCCTGTGACATGTCTACCCACCAGCGATCGGCCACGCGGTTGATGATCGACAGCCCTCGGCCGCTGAGCGAGTCCTCGTCGAAGTCGACAGGCTTGAGCGGCTCGCTCACGCCTGCGTCGTGCACGCTGAGCTCCAGCAGCGTGCCGTTGATGCTCCACGAGATCTCGATCGTTCCATCCGGTTTGGGCTTGCCGTGGCTGACGGCATTGGCGATCATCTCGCTGACCACGATCAGCGCATCGTCGATCACCGCGTTGGATGCGCGATGAACTGTGAGGAAAGCCGCGAGTCGGGTCCGGGCAATGCTGGGAGTCGAAAGCTCGAACGGCAGACGAACGATGTCATGCGACTTCACACCGACCACCTACCCGAGAAAGCCGGAGCTGCGCAATGCGCATGGCTCCGGCAACAGACCTGCATATAGTCCAAAGTAACCATTCAAGGGGGTTCATTTCTACCTGCCGCTCCAATTGGCCCCTCAATCCCCGCTCAAAGAGCGTGAGAGAAGATGGTCGGATGACCGATTCAGGCGTGCCCACAACTGACATCCACGCGATTCCAGCGTCGATCCCCAGAGACCTCGTCGTGCTCGATGTACGCGAGCAGCACGAATGGAACGCCGGTCACATTGCGGGCGCGATCCACATACCCCTTGGTGACCTGCAGGCTCGCGTCGGAGAACTCGACCCGGCCGCCCACACTCTCGTCGTCTGTCATGTCGGAGGTCGATCAGCGCGAGCAACGCAATGGCTTCACGCGCAGGGCCACGACGTGGTCAACCTCGCCGGTGGCATGGAGGTGTGGGAGTCGGTCGGACGCCCAGTCGTACGTCAGGATCCAGGAGGTCGCCAACCCTCTGGCAGCCGACCCGGATAGGGCGGTGTGTTGGGTGGCGGCACCCACTCTGCAGGAGCCTGCGGGGCTGGCGGGTACCAAGGTGTGCAGGACACCGGCACGGGTGTCCACACCGGCTGCGGGGGAGGCGCGATCGGCGGCCGCATTCGGGCGATGGTACGACGCTTCAGAGAACGCTCGACCAGCCAGAGGAACAGCAGGTTCATGACAACAGAGGGGACCAGGTCGAGCGGCCCGCCGCCTTCAGAGGTGTCGATCATGCCGAGCGCCTCGAAGATCCCGATGGAGACATTGTTGGCGGTGTGCGCCGCGATCCCTGCTTCCAGGCCACCCGTGCGGACCACCAGGTAGGCGGCGAGTAGGCCGAAGAGGCCGACATCGATCAGACCCCAGATGTTGTATTCGTGTCCGGATGCGAACACCGGGACGGAGATGACGATCGGGATCCAGGCAAATCTCGTCCACGAGCCCACCAGTTGGAGGATGTAGCCGCGGAACACATACTCCTCAGCGGCCGCCTGGAACGGAGTGAGGGCGAACGTCAGGACCAGCAGGATCAGCACCCGCCCGCTCATCGAGGGGGAATCGACCGAGCCGTCATCGAAAACGGCGCTGAGACCGATCAGCGCCGCCAGCCCTCCGCCAAACACCATGCTTGCGAGCAGCGTGGTGTGACCCAGCCAGGCCCAGCGCATCCGGCCCTCGACCGAGGTCAGGTAGCCAATCGGTCGCGGTCCGGTGACCAGCACAGCCAGCAGGATCACCGGCAGCATCAAGGCGATGAGGATCATGGTCATGGCGAAGTAGCCGGGGTGCATCAACTCCACCTGGGAGCTGGCTGATTCCCAACGATCGGTGATCTTGTCGCCATCGCGCCCCACGGCATAGAGGCCCGTCATCACGGCAACGATGAACACCACGCTCGTGATCAGATAGCCGATGACTCCGATGACTCCGGCCACGGGCAGCTTCCACCACGCGTATGCCGGCGTCTCTCGGGCAAGACGGTGGTAGGGCGTGGACACGCAGTGAATCCTGACAGGTGGCGCTGGGAAAAGGCTGCCTACTTGGCTGCTGCCTTGAGGCGCGAGCCGACACTCAGCTTGACGCCGTGGCCAGCGGGAATGTCGATCGTCTCGCCAGTCGAGGGGTTGCGGCCAACGCGCGCGGCACGTTCGACCCGCTCGACGGACAGGATGCCGGGGATCGAGACCTTGTCGCCATTGCCCGAGACTGCCTCGACGAGGATCTCGCTGAAGGCTGACAGGACTGCGTCGGCTTCGGTCTTGCTGGTGCCTGCCTTCGACGCGAGGGCGGCAACGAGATCGTTGCGGGAAATGGCCACAAGTGCTCCTCATGAATGGTGGTGTGCAACGTCAGTCTATGAAGGTCGCACCAACTCAATCAGTGACCCCCCGTGGGCCTCTGCGAATGTTCTTGCTGCTAGCGCGCCCATTCTGGCAGTGGCTCCGCATCGATCAGCGCTGGGAGGGCTTCGAGGTATGCAGCGCGCGGCCACTCGACCACTCCGAGCGACTCAAGGTGCGGCGTGCGCCACTGGACGTCGATCAGTCCGTCGGCACCCACAAGCTTCGTCAGCGCAACCAGTGCGACCTTGGACGCATCCGTCACACGGTGGAACATCGACTCGCCGGCGAAGAGCCGACCGATGCTGAGCCCGTACAGTCCACCAACCAGCTTTTCATCGGCGTCACGGCTCTCGACAGAGTGCGCCCAACCGAGTCGGTGCAGGTTCACGTACGCGTCGCGGATCTCGTCATCGATCCAGCTGCCGGGTCGAGACGGGTCAGCGCAAGCGTCGATGACTTCCTCGAAAGACTCGTCGACCGTCACCGAGAGTCTTCGTACGGATCGCTGCAGCGAGCGCGACACCTTGATCGACGACGGCGGCAGAACCCCCCGCTGCCTGGGTGACCACCACAGCAACTCTCCATCATGCGGCATCGGGAATGCGCCGTGCCGGTACGCGGCGACGATCGTGCCCGGTTCTAGGTCAGCGCCACCGGCGATGCAGTCCTCGTCGGGCCACGTCTCAGGCTCGAAGCGCCATGGCGAAGGTGCGAGTGGTTTCGGGCTCATGCCGGCGTCTCGAGGACGTTCATCAGGTGCAGCCGCGGCGCATCACCCCAAGCCCTCCATTCGTCGACCGTCGCGTCCTTCACCCCTCGCCACCAGGTGTCGCTTCGGTTGACAGCGTGAGTCAGTCCACACGCAATCCACAACGCCTCGAACTCCCGCGCATCGACCAAGTCGCTCCATTGCTCGCGATACGCGTCGCTCACCGCGGTCCACATCGACTGCTGGGTGGCGTGGATCCAGCCGTACGGGACACTCAACGCCTCGAAGGCCGGCGCCCACTGGGCATCGCCGAAGTCGAAGAGCTTGAGCTGGCGGCCAACTGTGAACACGTTGGACGGGTGGGCGTCTCCGTGCTGGAACGTGCTGGGTACCGGCGATGCATCCACCCGCTGTGCCGCGTCGACGAGCTGGGGTCTCGCATGGTGGAGCCGTTCGGCCAGCTCGGTCGTGACGTGGCTTGGGTGCTCGGCCGGCAACCGCTGAAACCGCTCGACCAGCCGATCGAAGCGGCCTGGCACCGTCGCGGGCGAATAGTCCGGAAGGCCTGCGCCGATCAGGCGATTCTTGTGTTCGACAAGCGCACGCTGCACCCGGGCCGTCTCCGTGACGACCTCCACCCAATCGCCTTCGGTTGGCTCCCGGGAGTCGCCCAATGACGGTCCATGATCGTCGGTGAGCATCCACCCCCGGTCAGCGTCGATTGCCAAGGGAGAGTCAACGGCGTCCGGCACCAGCTCGGCCAGCACCTGCTGCAGATGCGCCTCGAAGGCATTGCCGCGACAGTTGGCCTTGAACCACGCCCGTCCTGAATCAGTCGGCACGACGAGCAGTGTGGACCAGGGCCGTATGCGCGGCTGCGTGATCGGCCCGGTGATCGTACGGCCGGTCCGTTCGAGCCGCTCGCCTATCCAGTCCTCGGCCTCGCGCCGCCACACCTCGCCGGCAACGTGCTCGGAGAACGGTCGGCCCATGGAATCAGCGTAATGATCTGAGCGGTCGCCGCGCGTGGGCTTGACTCCTATGCTTGACGGATGGGAGTTCGAGGCAAGATCGCCGCCGGTGCCGCGACCAAGCTCGCGCCGCAGGTTGCATCGGGCTATGTGCGCACGGTCCTCGACCAAGCGATCGATGGCATCGGCCCGCTGCGTTCTGCCGCGGCGACGGCTGACACGAAGCTCGTCGATCACGACGGCGACGTCGAGCACGCGCTCCGGGGGTTGATCCGCCTCCACGCAGGACTGGCTGGCGTGCAGGGGTTCGTGACCAACCTCGGCGGGTTCGCCACCATCGCGGTCGCCGTCCCGGCGAATGTGGTGGGCGTGACACTCGTGCAGTGCCACTTGGTTGCCGGTATTGCCCACCTACGGGGCTATGACCTTGAAACCCCACGCGTACGCAACGCGATCCTCGCCTGCATGCTCGGTGAAGACACCGTGCGTGACTTGATCACCCACAAACGGCTTCCCTCGTCGCCGATGGCGCTTGCGACATCGCCGGTGCACGATCCTGACCTTGACACGACACTCTCCCGCGAGGTGACGTCGGAGCTGGTTGCCCGAACAGCCGGACGTCGAGCCGTCACGCTCATCGGTCGGCGCGTTCCGTTCCTGGGTGGTGCGGTGGGTGGGTCGAGTGACGCCTATGCGACCTGGCAGATCGGCTCGTATGCCGCCGAAGAGCTGAAGGAGCGTCGTCGCTGAACCTGTGTTGTCAGTGCCGACGCATACCGTCTCATGCATGACGCTCGAAGCCGTGATCCTCGCTCTGCGCGAGTCCTGGGGCCGTGACACCTGCGCACCTGAGGACGTTGCGGCCTGGACTCACGACAACCCGGCTCGCGGTCAGTGCGCCACGACCGCCTTGGTCCTGCACGACTTCTTCGGCGGATCGCTGGTGATGGGCGAGGTCATCGTCGATGGTCAGCGGGTTGACTTCCACTGGTGGAACCGACTTCCCGACGGCGAGCAGGTCGACCTCACGCTTGAGCAGTTCGGGCCTCACGAGCACCTGGTCGGAGCGATGGAGGTCAAGCGCCCCACCGGCGCCACCCGCATGGACGCGCAATATGCGCTGCTCTCATCTCGTGTCTCAGCGCGGCTTGCTCAGTCGGCCTAGGCGAGCGCACGCACGACAGCGCTCGCCGGCTCCTTGCCGAGCTGCTGGCCCATCCAGACGCTGGTGGCCACGAGTGCATCGAGATCCACACCATGTTCGATGCCCAGACCGTTGAGCATCCAGACCAGATCTTCCGTTGCGAGGTTGCCGGTCGCGCTCTCTGCATACGGGCAGCCGCCGAGCCCTCCTGCTGACGCGTCGAGGGTGGCGATGCCGTTCTGGATCGCCGCGAGGGCGTTGCTCAGCGCCTGTCCGTAGGTGTCGTGGAAGTGCATCGCCAGATCACCCGACGCCACCTGCGCCTGCGTGAACCCTTCGATGAGCTCCATGACATGGCCCGGTGTGCCGACTCCGATCGTGTCGCCGATCGACAGCTGGGAGGCGCCCAGGTCGAGAAGTCTCTTGCCGGTGCTGACGACCTGGTCGATCGGTACCGCGCCCTCCCACGGGTCGCCGAAGCACATCGAGACGTAGGCGCGAACGTCCATCCCCTCACCGCGTGCTCGCGTGACAACCGGCTCATACATCGCGAACTGGCTGTCGAGCGTCGAGTTGAGGTTCTTCTGCGCAAAGGCCTCAGTTGCGCTGGCGAAGATTGCAATGTGTGTGACACCGGCGGCAATCGCGCGCTCCAGTCCACGTTCATTGGGCACCAGTACCGGCAGCGGCGCGGACCCGTTCAGATCAAGTTGCGCAATCAGGTCCTCGGCATCGGCAAGCTGCGGCACCCATTTCGGATGGACAAAACTCGTCGCCTCGACGGTCTTGAGCCCAGCCGCGATCAGCCGCTCGATGAACTCGCGCTTGATCTCGGTTGGCACGATGTTCGACTCGTTCTGCAAGCCATCACGCGGACCGACCTCGTAGATCTCGACCTGCTCCGGCAGCGCCGGGTCCTTCACCACCATCGGAAGACTCACGCGGGGTCCACCGTGAAGAGGAGGTGCTTGATCGGCACCTGATCACCCGCGGCGGCACCGACATGGGCGACGACACCGTCGTACGGAGCCAGCAGCGCGAGCTCCATCTTCATGGCCTCCACCACGCCGAGCTGTTGGCCAAGCGTCACCGAATCGCCCTCGGCGACATCCACCCGTAGCACCGTTCCCGGCATCG